>NZ_JBHWLY010000059.1:0-37995 GCF_042730435.1 Nocardioides sp. NPDC059952
GAGCCGACTCGGCGCGGGTCTGTGTCAGGACGAGCCGACTCGACCTCAGAAGAGGTTCTCCACCAGCGGGGTCGGGGAGCCGAAGCGGTGGGCGGTGATCGAGACGGCCTGCTCGCGCAAGAAGGTGAGCAGCTCGACGCGGCCGGCCTCGACGACGGGCTGGGCGTAGAGGGCGATGTCGACCCGGCCCTGGCTCGCCTCCGCGAAGGTTTCGCGCGACCCACCCAGGAGGCGTACGCGGCCGGGCGCTTCCGGCCCGGTCAGCGTGGCGCCCCACGCGGCCGCGTCCTGGACGACATAGGTCGCACCGGTCGCCCGCACCAGGGAGGCGGTCTCCTCGTCCAGCGCGGCGGCGACGGAGACCGTGACCGGCGCACCCGCGGCGACACCGGCGGCGAGGACGCGCAGCAGGTGAGCGAGGTGGCCGCCCTCGTGGCGCAGGGTGACCGGCACCGGCGAGTAGCGCAGCACGTTGACCTCGGCGGTCAGTCGCGAGGCGTCCCGGGCGGAACCGAACTCGCGCTCCCAGGCGACCGCGTCCGAGCCGGCACCGCGCTGGAGCATCGGCAACCCGTCGACCCCGAGCCGACCGGCCCAGTCGACGAGCGACCGTACGGCAGGCGCCGGCGTCGCGAGCTCGGTGGCAGGAGCCGGGACCCAGTCGCTGAGGCCGACCAGGTAGTTGGGCCCGCCGGCCTTCGTCCCGGCGCCGACCGCCGACTTCTTCCAGCCACCGAACGGCTGACGACGCACGATCGCGCCGGTGATGCCGCGGTTGACGTAGGCGTTGCCGGCCTCGACGGAGTCGAGCCACTGCGAGATCTCGGCCCGGTCGAGGCTGTGGATGCCCGCGGTGAGGCCGTAGTCGACCTGGTTCTGGATCTCGATCGCCTCGTCGAGCGAGTCGGCCGAGATCAGGCCGAGGACGGGACCGAAGTACTCGGTCAGGTGGAACTCCGAGCCCCGGGCCACGCCGGTCTTCACACCCGGCGACCAGAGCCGCCCGGTGTCATCGAGCTGGCGCGGCTTGACCAGCCACGACTCGCCCGGGGCGAGCGACGTCAGCGCCTTGAGCAGCTTGCCGGAGGCGGGCTCGATGACCGGACCCATCTGCACCGTCGGGTCGGTCGGGTAGCCGACCTCGAGCGAGGTCACCGCGTCGATCAGCTGGTCGCGGAAGCGCCGGGAGGTCGCGACCGAGCCGACCAGGATCCCCAGCGACGCCGCCGAGCACTTCTGTCCGGCGTGACCGAAGGCGGAGTGGACGAGGTCCTTGACGGCCAGGTCGAGGTCAGCGTCCGGGGTGACCACCAGCGAGTTCTTGCCGGAGGTCTCGGCCAGCAGCGGCAGGTCCGGGCGGAACGAACGGAAGAGCTCGGCCGTGTCGAACGCACCGGTCAGCACCAGGCGGCCGACCAGCGGCGAGGCGATCAGCGCACGACCGACCTCGTTCTCCGGCACGTGCACCAGCCGCAGCACCTCCTTCGGCACCCCCGCGGCCCAGAGCGTCTCGACCAGCACCGAACCGCAGCGCTTCGCCTGCGGGGCCGGCTTGATCACCACGGCCGACCCGGCCGCGAGCGCGGCCGCGACGCCACCGGTCGGGATGGCGAGCGGGAAGTTCCACGGCGGGGTGACGAGCGTCAAGCGCACCGGCACCGCACGCGCGCCGTCGACCGTGTCGAGCTCCTCGGCCAGACCCGCGTAGTAGTTGAGGAAGTCGATCGCCTCGGAGACCTCGGGATCACCCTGGTCGAGCGTCTTGCCGCACTCGGAGGCGGCGACCTCGAGCCACTCGGCCCGGCGCCGCTCGACCTCGACCGCGGCGGCCCGGAGCACGGCGGCCCGCTCGGCGCCGGTCTTGCGGCCCCAGTCGGCCTGGGCGCCGACGGCACCCTCGAGCACCGACTCGACGGCCTCCACCGAGCTCAGCGTGTGGTCGGCGACGAGCTGGTCACCCAGCGTCGAGGAGCCCACCCGGGCGATGATCGCCTTGCCCCACTCCCGGTTGCCCGGCAGGTGCGGGTCGGTGTCAGGGGTGTTCTCGAACACTCCGGCCACCGGCGCGACGTCGACCGGCTTGCGTCGGTCCTGGGTCCGGTTCGACGGCGGAACGGAGTCGTCGACAGCCGCGAGGGAGCGTACGAACCGCTCCTTCTCACGCTTGTAGAGGGTCTCGGACGAGTTGAGGTCGAAGACGGCCGACATGAAGTTCTCGGTGCTGGCGCCCTCCTCGAGGCGACGCACGAGATAGGCGATCGCGACATCGAAGTCCTTCGGGTGCACGACCGGCACATAGAGCAGCAGGCCACCCACGGTCTCGCGGACCGCCTCGGCCTGACCTTCGGCCATCCCCAGCAGCATCTCGAACTCGACCGAGTCACGAACCCCGCGCTGACCAGCCAGGATCCAGGCGTACGCCACGTCGAACAGGTTGTGGCCGGCGACGCCGACGCGCACGTTGCCCATCCGCTCGGGCGTCAGCGCCCAGGACAGCACCCGCTTGTAGTTGGTGTCGGAGTCCTGCTTGGTCGACCAGGTCGCGACCGGCCAGCCGTGCAGCGACGCCTCGACGTGCTCCATCGGCAGGTTGGCACCCTTGACCAGCCGCACCTTGATCGCCGCGCCCCCACGTGCGCGACGAGCAGCCGACCAGTCCTGGAGCCGGATCATCGCCGACATGGCGTCGGGCAGGTAGGCCTGCAGGACGATCCCCGCCTCCAGGTCGGCCAGCTCGGGCCGGTCGAGGAGCCGCGTGAAGACGTCGATGGTCATGTCGAGGTCGCGGTACTCCTCCATGTCCAGGTTGATGAACTTCTTCGTCCCGGCAGCCGAGGACTTCGCCGCGTAGGTGTAGAGCGGGAGGAGCCGATCGACCACGTGGGTGACCGCCTCGTCGTAGGCCCAGACCGCGTGCGGCGCGACCGGCGAGGAGACCTTCACCGAGACGTAGTCGACGTCGTCGCGCGCCAGGAGCTTGCGGATCCCGGCCAGACGCCGGTCGGCCTCCTTCTGCCCCAGGACGGCCTCGCCGAGGAGGTTGATGTTCAGGTTCACGCCACGCTCGCGGATCCGCGAGATCTGCTGTCCGAGCCGCGCGTCCGAGGCGTCGATCAGCAGGTGCCCCACCATCTGCCGCAGCGCACGCCGCGCCACCGGGATGACGAACCAGGGCGCGACCAGCGACATCAGCGCGCCGAGCTTCACGCCCAGCTTCAGGTGCCAGGGCAGGAACGAAGGCACGTTGCCGGCCAGCTCACGCAGGCTGGCCGCGGCCACGCGTACGTCCTCGGGCCGGATCACCCGGTCGACGAACCCGACGGTGAAGTCGAGGCCGGCAGGGTCCTTGAGTACGTCGGCGAGGCGCTGTGCGGCCGGGGCGGCGGGCTTGGTCGAAGCCTTCGCCAGCCAGCCACGAACGAGGTGGTCGACCTCGGCGATGAGCGCGTCATTGGTGGTCATAGAGCCGAGTATGCGACCGGAGTCACGTAAGATAAAGCGATGTTTCCTGGAGATCATTCGTAAGTAGAGGTGAATGGTTAGATGCTCGACGTCCGCCGCCTCCGCCTCCTCGCCGAGCTCGCCGCCCGCGGGACCCTGGCGGAGGTCGCTGAAGCTCTCCACCAGAGCCCCTCGTCGGTCTCCCAGCAGCTCGGCCAGCTCGAGCGCGAGGTCGGCGTCCCCCTTCTCACCAAGGCGGGAAGACGGGTCCAGCTCACCGCCGCGGCGGAGGTGCTCGTCGAGCACACGACCGAGATCCTGGCCCGGCTCGAGGCCGCCGAGGCCGCGGTCACCGCGCTCGGCGACGAGACCGCCGGCACGGTCCGGGTCGCCGTCTTCCAGTCCGTGGCCCTCGCCTACATGCCGCAGGCTCTCGCCGACCTGACCCGGCGCCATCCCCGGCTGCGGGTGATGCTGTCCCAGCGCGCTCCCGAGCAGGCGCTCAACGACCTCGCCCTGCGCGAGCTCGACCTGGTGGTCGCCGAGCACTATCCCGACCACGGCGCACCGCACTTCGACGGTCTCGACCGGCAGCCGCTCACCACCGACCGGCTCCGGCTCGCCCTCCCGCCCCGCGGATCCGGAGCGATCTGGGACAACATCACCTCCCTCGCCGACGCCGGTTGTGTCCCGTGGGCGATGGAGCCGCCGGGCACTGCGTCCCGCCACTGGATCGAGGAGCAGTGCCGTCGGGCAGGCTTCGAGCCCGAGGTCCGCTACGAGACCGACGACGTCGAGGCCCACGTCGCGCTCGTGGAGTCCGGCAACGCCGTCGCCCTGCTCTCGGACCTGATGCGCGTGCGCCACCGGACCGCGGTGCGGCTCATCGATCTGCCGAGCTCGCCGCGGCGTACGGTCTTCACCGCGACCCGGACCGCGATCGCCGACTCACCGGGGATCATCGCGTGCCGTGCCGCGCTGGCTCGCGTGGTGCCGGCGGACCTGACCCTGCCTGCCTGACGGCGGGTTCAGCCGAGGAGCTCCTCGAGCGGCTGGTCGTGGTCGATCGAGAGTCCGTACGCCGTCGTGCGGGTGTCGATCATGGCCAGGATCGCCTCGGTGACGACCGAGGTCAGATGCTCGGCGTCAGGAATGCCCTCGCCGAGGTGGACCCAGCGGCGCACGGCACCGAAGACCATCCCGATCAGGCCGTAGATCAGCGGGTCGACGGCCTTCTTGTCGACCTCGGAGATCTCCACACCGGTCAGCTCGAACGCGGCCAGGATCAGCTCCTTGATCCGCTCCGCGATCCGGTCGAGGCCCTGCTGCAGGGGCCCGGTGCCGTTCGGCGCGGTGTCGACGTCGGCCACCTGGTGCAGGAGCGGGTGCTCGAGCGCCCAGTTGACGTACGCCCCGACGGTGCGGGAGATGATCTGCCGGATCGACCCGGTCAGCTCCATCGCCGGGAAGAGCTTGGCCCACAGACCGTCGAGGATGTCGGCCTGGATGGCGAGATCGAGCTCCCGCCGGTCGGCGAAGTGCCGGTAGACCACCGAGCGGGAGAGCCCGGCGGCCTGGCCGATCGCCTGCAGGCTGACGTTGACGCCGTCGGTCTCGATCAGGCCGATCGCGGCATCGACGATGCGCTTTCGTCGGTCATCGTTGTGACGCTTCCAGCGAACTGCCCTGCCATCCATGGTGAGACCATCGTAGTCCCACGTACTTCACGCCGGGCCTGGAACGCCTGTCACAGTAATCACAGACAGCTCAAGCGAACCGGATCACGCCGTCCGCGACCGGCGACCCGAGGGCCTTCATGTCCACGAGGTAGTTCTGCTTCGCGGCCCACGGCGCCCGGTCACCGGCCTTCGGCATGAGGTCCAGCGAACGCTGGATGTAGCCGGAGGCCAGGTCCATGAACGGCCGCTCCTCAACGCTCGGGTCGCGGGTCACCGCGGCGACGTCGTAGCCGTTCTCACCCATGAAGTCGAGGAGTCGGATCACGTAGTCGGTGACCAGGTCGGCCTTGAGCGTCCAGGAGGCGTTGGTGTAGCCGATCGTGTAGGCGAAGTTCGGCATCCCGGTGATCATCAGGCCCTTGTAGGCCATCTGCTCGGGAAGGCTGACCGGATCGCCGTCGACGGCGTAGTCGAGCCCGCCGAAGAGCCGGAGGTTGAGCCCGGTGGCCGAGATGACGATGTCGGCCTCGAGGGTCTCGCCCGACTCGAGCTCGATGCCCTTCGGCACGAAGGTCTTGATCCGGTCGGTCACCACCGCGGCGTACCCCTCGCGGATCGACTTCATCATGTCGCCGTCGGGGACGAAGCAGATCCGCTGGTCCCACGGGTCGTAGGGCGGGTTGAAATGCTGGTCGACGTACGCGATCGCCTCGTCCTTGGTCATGCCAGGACGGCCGCCGCGGGCGGTGAGCCCGTTGATCCACTGGTCGCGGATGACCTTCTTGACGACGCCGGGGGCGCGGCGGGCCAGCTGGTAGCTGCCGACGGTGAGCGCGATGTTCTCCCAGCGGACCGTCTCGTGGCCGATCTTCTCGCGCACGCGCTTGAACGGCAGCTTGCCGAGCAGCTTGAACGGCGCGGTCTTGAGCAGCGAGGCGATCGCGTCCTGGCCCGGCCGGGAGAGGATGTACGTCGGGGTGCGCTGCAGCATCGTCACCTTCTCGGCCCGGTCGCTGCCCTCGCCCGCCAGGTTGGGCAGGAGGGTGACGGCGGTCGCGCCGGAGCCGATGATGACGACCTTCTTGCCCGCGTAGTCGAGGTCCTCGGGCCAGTGCTGCGGGTGGACGAAGGTGCCCTCGTAGTCGTCGAGACCGGCGAACTCCGGCTGGTAGCCGTTGGCGTAGTCGTAGTAGCCCGTGCAGTTCCACAGGAAGGCGGCGGTGATCTCGGCCGGTCCGTCCGGGGTCTCGACGGAGACCGTCCACTGCTTGTCCTCGGTGCTCCACGCGGCCCCAGTGACCTTGTGGCCGTAGTGGATCAGCTTGTCGACGCCGTAGTCCTTCGCCGTCCGGCGCAGGTAGTCACGGATCTGGTGACCGTCGGCGAGGGCCTGCGCGCTCTCCCACGGCCGCCACTTGAAGGCGAAGGTGAACATGTCGGAGTCGGATCGGATGCCCGGGTAGCGGAAGAGGTCCCAGGTGCCACCGCTGGCCTCACGCTGCTCGAGGATCGCGAGCGTCTTGCCGGGCAGTCGCTCGCGGAGCTGTGCGGCCGCTCCGATGCCGGAGACGCCGGCCCCGATGATCAGTACGTCGACATGCATGCGGGCTACGTTACCCGGGAGTACGTGTTTGCGACACCCTGTCCCGCAAACTTTTGCAAGCATTCCGGATCTCAACCGCTGGGGAACGGCATGGCAAAACAACTGCGGCCCAACTTCCGCAACCGCACGCGAGGTCACTACGCTGCGGTCTGCAGTCGTGGGGGCGGCACGCATCCACGGCGATATTTTGGGGTCGTTCACCCTTCGCTTTCGATGGCTGAGGCTGCATCGGACCGCATCGTGCGGTCGAACGGTCTTCGAAAGGTTTTCGAGTGTTGAGTTTCGTACGCGCCGGCGCGGTTGTCGCGGGCGTCGCCCTTGCCGGACTCGCCGCCACCCCGGCGTTCGCCACCGGTGACCACGGTGACCCGGCCGGCAACAACGGCACCGTCAAGGTGATCAAGCACGGCAACATCGACGACGTTCCCAACAACGAGCCGCACGTCGGCTGCACCCTCGACATCGAGTGGTACGGCTTCGACGAGGGCGAGGACATCGTCTCCGAGATCAGCTTCGAGCTGCACGCGCCGACCGACACCGGTGAGCTCACCGTCGACGGCCCGAGCTCGGTCCCCGTGGGCGGTGACGCCGCCAGCGGTGCCGGCACCGACGACGGCCTCGACGGTCGCGAGACCTACACGCTGTCTGCGACCGGGCTCGCCCACCCGAAGCAGGGCTTCCACGTGAAGGTCACCATCCACACCCCGGGCAGCATCGGCAACGACACCAAGACCAAGGTCTTCTGGTTCCAGAACTGCGCGGTCGAGGAGGAGCCGTCGACCTCGCCGTCTCCCTCCGAGGAACCCACGGAGCCCGCCGCCTCCGAGGAGCCGACGGACGAGCCCACCGAGGCCACTCCGGTCTCCGACGAGACCGAGCCTGCTGCCGATGAGTCCTCCGCGGCTCCGGTCGCCGACTCCGACGTCCCGACCAACATCGACGCCGGTCTCGCCGGTGGCAGCGAGTCACCGGTTCCCGCGATGTGGCCGCTGCTGGCCATGCTCGCCGGTGCTGCCGCCGCCGGCACCGCGCTCGTCGTGGTCCTGCGTCGCCGCGCTGCCGCTCTGGTCCACAAGGACTGAGCCGACCCGCCAAAGCAATGACCAGGTTGTGAAGCTGAGCGTGGCCTATAGGTCACTCTCAGCTTCACAACTCGTTTTGGCACTCAGTCCTGGAACGCGGCGCCCTTCTCGATCAGCGCGTCCGCGTCGTCGACGCCCCAGGCGGCGAGGGCCTCACGGGTGTGCTGACCGGCGCTGGCGGCCGGTCCGGCACCCAAGGTGGAGGTGGTCCGGCTGAACCGCGGAGCGGGGGCCGGCTGGGTGACGCCGTGGTGGGTGACGTACGTCTGTCGAGCCTGCAGATGCGGATGCGTAGCGGCCTCGGAGGGGGTGAGGACGGGGGCGACGCAGGCGTCGGTGCCCTCGAAGAGCTCGGCCCACTCGGCCATCGTCTTCGACGCGAAGGTCTTCTCGAAGAGCGAGCGCATCTCGTCGTAGCGCTCCATCTCGTACTGCCCCGGGCAGACCCCGTCGAGCCCGAGCCGGGTGACCATCTCGGCGAAGAACTTGCCCTCCAGCGCACCGACCGCGACCTGCCGGCCGTCGGCGGTGTCGTAGAGCGCATAGAACGGCATCGCGCCGTCGAGGAGGTTGCTCTGCCGCTGCTCGTGCCAGGTGCCGGAGGCGAGCATGCCGGAGATCATCGTGGCGAGGTGGGCGGTGCCGTCCACGATCGCGGCGTCGACGACCTGGCCCTCACCGGTGGTCTTCGCCGAGACGAGCGCGGCGAGGATGCCCATGACCAGGTAGGTGGATCCGCCACCGAAGTCGCCGAGCAGGTTGAGCGGGAAGTGCGGGCGGGCGGGGTCCTGACCGAGCCCGTTGAGCACGCCGGTGGTGGCGATGTAGGTGAGGTCGTGTCCGGCGGACTGGGCCAGCGGACCTTCCTGGCCCCAGCCGGTCATCCGGCCGTAGACGAGACGCGGGTTGCGCTCCAGACAGGCGTCGGGGCCCAGGCCGAGACGGTCGGTGACGCCAGGGCGCAGCCCCTCGATGAGCACGTCGGCGGTCTCGACCAGACGGAGGACGGTCTCGACGGCATCCGGGTTCTTCAGGTCCAGCGCGATGCTCGGGCGGCCGCGGGTGAGCAGGTCACCGGCACCCCCGCCGAGCACGTTGCCGCCCGGCCGGTCGACCCGGATCACGTCCGCACCCATGTCCGCGAGAAGCGTGCACGCGTGCGGCCCCGGTCCGATCCCCGCCAGCTCGACGACCTTGACCCCGCGGAGGGGTCCGGTGCCCTGGCCCAATGTCACTGTGGATGGTTCCGTCGACTCAGTCATGACCGTCATGCTCCCAGAATTCCGACCGCCCACGCGGCGTGCCCGGATCTCAGAGTCAAGTCCGATACGCTCCGAGGCACACTCGCCGGTGCACAGGAGCAGAGAAGTTGTCTCGGGAAATCCCCACGTCCCCCCAGTCCGCACAGTCCAGCCCGCTGACCGCGAACGATCCGCGCGAGATGGGACCGTACGAACTCATCGGCCGCATCGGCCACGGCGGCATGGGCGTGGTCTATCTGGGTGAGGACGCCGCGGGCATGAAGGCGGCGGTCAAGGCGATCCTTCCCGAGCTCACCTCCGACCCGGGGTTCCGCGCCCGGTTCGAGCGGGAGATCGAGGCCGCCAAGCGGGTCGAGAGCCGGTTCACCGCGAGGGTCCTCGACGCCGACCCCGATGCCGAGCAGCCGTGGATGGCGAGCGAGTACGTCGCCGACCCGCCGCTCAACAAGCTGGTCAGCTCGGGCCAGCGCCTGCCCGAGATCGACGTACGCCAGCTGGTCGCCGGCGTCGCCGAGGCCCTCGCCGCGGTGCACGCCGCCGGGCTGGTCCACCGCGACATCAAGCCGGGCAACATCCTCTACGGCGCCACCGACCCGTGCGTGATCGACATGGGCATCGCCCGCTCCGTCGACGGCACCGCGCTGACCCAGACCGGCAAGGCGGTCGGCACCTACGGCTACCAGGCGCCCGAGCAGGTCCAGACCGGCACCTTCTCCAGCGCCGTCGACATCTGGGCACTCGGCCTGGTCGCCTTCGTCGCCGCCACCGGCCGCTGGCCGTTCAGTGGCGAGATCGGCTCGATGGGACATCTGCTCAAGGGCGAGTCGCCCAACCTGAGCCTCTGCCCGGTCTACCTGCGCCCACTGGTCGCCGCCTGCCTGGCCGAGGACCCGACCGGACGCCCCTCCGCCGCGGACATCCTCGCCACCAACGGCGACTGGACCCTGCTGCCGGCCCCGGTCACCTCGGAGGAGGCGACCAGCATCGGCACGCTGCCGCCGGCCTTCACCACGGGCGAGATCGCTCGCCCTCCGCGCCCCGCCACGGCTTCCTCCGACACTGCCGACCTGCCGACGATGGCACCCACGTTCGCTGAGCCCGCCCAGCCTTCTGGCCGACGCTGGAAGGTCGCGGTCCTGGCCGCGGCAGCCGTGGTCCTGGTCTCGGCCGGCGTGGCCGTCGCCGCCAATCCCGGCCTCCTGCCCGGCCAGGGCGACACACCGAAGGTCGGCGAGGTGACCCCGTCTGCCGAGCCGACCACCGGCGAGCGCAGCACGGCGCCGACCACGCCGGTCGGCGGCACGGTGGACACGGGGACGGACCCCGGGGTGAGCGAGGAGACCGGCGAGGAAACCGGAGAGGGCCAGACCGGCCCTAGCGGCGACGCGACCCCTGCCGAGTCGCCGACCCCGAGCGCGACAGCCCCCAGCGCCCCGGCGACTGAGTCTGCCAGCCCGACACCGACGGCCGAGCCGACAGAGACCGAGACTGTCGAGCCGACCGAGGAGCCGACCCCGACGGAGACGCCGTCACCGCTGGAGTGACGCTCAGAACCGGTTGGGGTTCGTGCAGAGGTACCCGTTCGGATAGACGAGGATCACGCCGTCCGAGGCGTGGTGGGCCCAGCGCATCCCCTTGCGGGTCTTGACGCCGTAGACACCATCGATGGCACTGCCCGTGAAGCCGAGCTGGTACCGCTGAAACGCCTTGATGGCACTCACCATGCCGTCGCCGTACACACCGTCAGCGCCTCCGCTGTTCCGGATCCGGGCGGCCGCCGTCGTGCCGGAGTAACACGTCAGAATGTTGTTCTGGACGGCCTTGACGGCGCGCTTCTGCCCGGCCGTGGTGCCATGCCCCTTGCCCATCCAGCAGTCCCAGCTGCTGCTGTTGAGAGGGATCTTCCCGTAGTCGTGCGGGTACGCCGACAGGCCGAGGTTCCTGGTCGACGCCGTGTTGCAGCTGCCGGTCGAGGCGGCCGGGGAAGGCGAGGCGGCCAACCCGAGCGGCAGCGACGCGAGGAGCAGCCCCACGGCAGCCACCGAAGCTCGAAGTCCGGGCTTGCTGATACGCATCATTGAATCCTTCGGTCTCGGGTATCGCATTGTGCGTTGACCGTAGGCGGCGAGGCACTCGTAGCGTACCCGTACCTCTCCCGTACCTCGTCGCCCCGGCAAGGACTCAGACGGCGCCCGAAGAGACCCCGGTCACACCGAGTCCGAGGTTGGATCGATCAAGGTGGCCGGGGCTATGGGGATGCCGATAATCGACCCTGGCGGAGTGCGCCATCCGCCCCGAAATGGGCCTTCCCGAGCAACTGAAAGTTGAGCTGTGAGCGACACCGACGAGACCTTCAACGACTGGCAGCACCGCGAGGAGCTCGCGGAGACGATGATCCCGATCATCGGCAAGCTCTACCGCGAGAAGGATGTCACCATCCTGGTCCACAGCCGGTCGCTGGTGAGCAAGTCCGACATCTCGATCCTCAAGGCGCACCGTTTCGCGCGCCAGATCGAGGGCGAGGAGCTCTCGGTCATCGACACGTTCCCGCTGCTCCAGGCCGTCGCCAAGCTCGACCTCGGCCCCTCGAAGATCGACCTCGGCCAGCTCGCGATCCAGTACGCAGCAGACGACCGTGACCTCTCCGTCGACGAGTTCGTCGCCGAGAAGCTCTCCGGCGCCACTGGCGAGAACAAGATCGCGCGCAACGGCGGCCAGGACGTCGTGCTCTACGGCTTCGGCCGGATCGGCCGGCTCGTCGCCCGGCTCCTCGTCGAGAAGGCCGGCTCGCGCCACGGTCTGCGACTGAAGGCCGTCGTCGTCCGCAAGGGCGGCGAGGACGACCTCATCAAGCGCGCCTCGCTGCTGCGCCGCGACTCGATCCACGGCCAGTTCGCCGGCACCATCACGGTGGACGAGAAGAACGGCGTGATCATCGCCAACGGCAACCCGATCCAGTTCATCTACTCCAACGACCCGACGACGGTCGACTACACGGCGTACGGCATCAAGGACGCCATCCTCATCGACAACACCGGCAAGTGGCGTGACCGGGAGGGCCTCTCGCAGCACCTGCGTCCGGGCATCAAGAAGGTACTGCTGACCGCGCCGGGCAAGGGCGACGTCCCCAACATCGTCCACGGCGTCAACCACCAGACCCTCACCGGCGACGAGCAGGTCATCTCCTGCGCGTCCTGCACGACCAACGCGATCGTGCCGCCGCTGAAGCTGATGGAGGACCGCTTCGGCATCGTCCGCGGCCACGTCGAGACGGTGCACTCGTTCACCAACGACCAGAACCTGCTCGACAACTACCACAAGGCCGACCGCCGCGGCCGCTCCGCACCGCTCAACCTGGTGCTCACCGAGACCGGTGCCGCCTCCGCCGTCGCCAAGGCGCTCCCGGACCTGAAGGCGAAGATCACCGGCAACTCGATCCGCATCCCCACCCCGGACGTCTCGATCGCGATCCTGTCGCTCTCGCTCAAGAGCGAGACCTCGAAGGAAGAGGTCGTCGACTACCTCCGCGAGGCCTCGCTCACCGGCGAGCTGCGTCGCCAGGTGGACTTCACCACCGCCCGCGACGCGGTCTCCTCCGACTTCATCGGCTCCCGCGCCGCCTCGATCGTCGACGGCAACGCGACCATCGTCGACGGAGACTCCGCCATCCTCTACGTCTGGTACGACAACGAGTTCGGCTACTCCTGCCAGGTCGTCCGCACCGTGCAGTCGATCTCGGGCGTCGAGTACCCGACCTTCCCGGCCCCGGCTGCCGTCTGAGCCTGACCCCTACGCTGCCCCGTCCTGTCCGGTCTGCGGATGGGGCGGGGCAGCGTGCTGTCACTCCGTCAGTGGCCGAGTAGCGCGAGCGGAACCACGGCAATGCCATCCGGGCGTCGGTACGCGCGAGATCCGGTCGTGAGAACGACGAGGTCGACGACATCGTCCGGGAGGCGTTCGCGAAGCCAGAGGAGATGGCGTACGTCGGCATCTGTGACATTGGCCGCCAGCTTGACCTCGATGCCGATGATCTGACCGTCCACCCCTTCGACCACGAGGTCCACCTCATGGTCACCGTTGGTGGTGCGCAGGTGCCCGACCCGAGCCTCAGCAACCTGGGCGGCAACACGCACCGACAACGTGGCGAGCGACTCGAAGAGCGGCCCCGCCAGGTGTGCACCCCGCGGCGACCCGAGCGCATCCGCGGAGAGATTGTGGAGCCGGGCTGCGAGCGCCGGGTCGGCGAGCTGGTGTTTGGGCGCTTGCTGCAGACGGGACATCGGGCTGCGACTTGGGCTCCATCCGGACACTTCGTCGAGGATCCAGATCTTCGAGAGATGGTCACGGTAAGCGATCGTGGTGGTCTTCGCCGGCTGGCTCCCGTCCCCCGCCGTGGTCGCATCGAGCAGACGTGAATATGCGGTCGTCGTAGACGACGCGGCTGCGTACGCCGCCAGCCATCGGCGCAGCGTTTCCGGCCGACGCACGGCCAGGCCGTGATCAGGGAGGTCCCGATCGACGATCCGTTGCAGGTACGCGTCGAGGAAGGTTCGGATCAGCCTCGGATCTGCGCCCTGAATGCCGGGAAAGCCACTGCCGACGATCTCCTCGAAGTACCGTCCGGCCGTGAACGCGGTGTCGCCCCCTACCTTGGCCGACTCGCCCCGGATGAGCGCACCGAGGCTGACGCTCGGCGTGGTCGACTCGCGCTCGTAGAGCGCAAGAGGTCGCATGCGCAGCGAGAGAATCCGCCCCGCACCCGAATGGGTGTCGACGCCCGCACGCGGCGTTGCGCTTCCCGTCAGCAGGAACCTTCCCGGTGCCGCGCCTTCGTCGACACGACGTCGCACCGAGTCCCACACCGCCGGGAGGCGTTGCCACTCATCGAAGAGAAGAGTGCCTTCCGGCGCATCCTGGAATCGGGGGTCGGCTTCCACGAGCGACCGCTGATCGGGCTCGTCCAACAGCCAGAGTGCATCCGCCCGTCGGCTGGCCGTCTCGGTCTTGCCTACGCCCTTGGGTCCATCGAGCGCGATCGCCGGCGCCAGCTTCAGCAGCTGGTCAAGCTCATCATCGATGGTTCTCCGTAGATACGACACCTTGCCTACGCTACCTTCAGCAGGAGGTGAGCACTACCTTTAGCATGACAGGTACGCTACCTTCAGCAGGCTTTTCGCCGTCATGCACCTTGTGGAAAACCCTGTGGAAATCCACCACCCTGCTTCCACAATTCACTGCCGGACGCGGGCGAGGAAGGCGCGGGTGCGCTCCTCGACAGGATCGCCGAAGAGCTGCTCCGGCGGCCCCTGCTCCAGCACGCGTCCGCCATCCAGGAAGCAGACCTTGGTGGCGACCTCGCGGGCGAAGGACATCTCATGGGTGGCGAGGACCAGGGTGGTGCCGGCGGCAGCCTCGGCCCGGACGATCTCCAACACCTCCCCGACGAGCTCGGGGTCGAGGGCTGCGGTGATCTCGTCGAGGAGCAGCAGCCGCGGCCGTGTGCACATCGCCCGCACCAGCGCGACCCGCTGCTGCTGACCTCCGGAGAGGGCGTCGGGGTGGGCGTCGGCCTTGTCGGCCAGCCCGAACCGGGCCAGCAGCTCCCGGGCTCGATCCGCGGCGTCACCAGGTCGAACACCGTGCACCCGCACCTGCGCCAGCGTGCAGTTGTCGAGCACGGAGAGATGCGGGAAGAGGTTGTAGGCCTGGAAGACCATCCCGATCTCGCGACGCACCGAGCGCGGGTCCACCAGCGGATCGGAGATCTCCCGGCCGTCGAACCTGATGACCCCGTCATCGATCGTCTCGAGCAGGTTCAGGCAGCGCAGCAGGGTCGACTTCCCCGACCCCGACGCACCGATCAGGCAGACCACGTCGTGCTCGGCGACGGACAGATCCAGGTCGTCCAGGACGACCTTCCCGCGATAGGCCTTGCGCAGGGCCTTGGCCTCCAGCAGCGCCGTCATCTGCCCTGCTCCTTCTCGATCTGTCGCCGCATCAGCCAGTCGGTGAGCCGGGTGAGCGGCACCGCGACGAGGAGGAAGTACGCGGCAGCCACTAGCAACGGCGTGCCGTTGAAGTTGTAGCCCTGGTAGTCCTGGGCGGCCCGGAGCGCCTCGAAGACACCCACCGCCGAGATCAGCGCGGTGTCCTTCTGCAGCGAGACGAGATCGTTCATCAACGGCGGTACGACGCGGCGTACGGCCTGCGGGAGGACCACGAAGCGCATGGTCTGGGCCCGGGTCAGCGCGAGCGCCTCGGCCGAGGCAACCTGGGTGGGATGGATGGCCAGGATGCCGGCGCGGAAGACCTCGGCGACATAGGCCCCGTAGCAGAGCACGAGGGCGAAGGTGGTCAGCCAGAACAGCGAGCTGGTCACCCCGGACAGCCCCAGAGCCGGGATGCCGATGCCGCAGATGACCACGACCATGATCGACGGCACCCCACGGAACAGGTCTGTGTAGCCGGTGGCCAGGAGCCGCAGCGGTGCCAGCCACGGGGAGGTCGTCTGGCGGGCGATGGCCACGAGCGCACCGAGGACGAGTACGCACGGTTCGGCGACCAGGAAGATCCGGATGTTGATCCAGAACCCCTCCGCAATCGCCTCGAACGAGTCGCGGGCGTGCGACCAGCTCAGGAAGTAGTCCCGGAACCGATCCCAGCCCGGCGAGGAGATGACCAGGAGCACGACGCCGAGCGCCACCACGACGGTCACCACCGTGGCGATGACGACCTGCTGGAGCCTCAGCCGGCGGCGTACAGCCCGTCTCTCGAGCTCTCGCTCACTGGGCACCCAAGCCGTCATGTCAGACTGGCTCATTGCAGGACGGGCACGGAGACGACGTCGGAGAGCCACTCCTTCTCGAGCGCGGCGAGGGTGCCGTCCTCCTCGAGCGCGGTCAGCGCCTCGTCGAGGCACGGCACCAGACCGCTGTCCTTCTCGGTCAGCAGGCCGAACTCCTCCGGCTTCTGGCTGCTCTCGAACTGCCCGGTGATCGTGCTGCCCTCGATCTCCGCGGCGGTGATGTAGAACGCGGTCGGCAGGTCGAAGACGAGCGCGTCGACCTGACCGTTGAGGAGCGCCTGCTTGGCCTGGTCGCTGGTGTCGAAGACCAGCGGGTCCGTGCTCGGCTGCACGTCCTCGCGGATCGCGGTGAGCGACGTGGTCGCGGTCTGGGCGCCGAGCTTGAGACCCTTCAGGTCCTCGAGCGAGGCGGCCTTGGCCGCATCCTTCTCCATCGTCACGACCGCCTGCGAGGCCGTGTAGTAGCCCTGCGAGAAGTCGACGACGCCCGCCCGCTCGGGCGTGATCGAGATCTGGTTGATGTCGAAGTCGAACTTCTTCTCGCCCGGCGTGTAGGAGGTGTTGAACGCCTGCTTGACCCAGACGACCTCGTCCTTCGCGAACCCGAGCTGATCGGCGACGGCATAGGCGACCGCCGACTCGAAGCCCTTGCCGTTGCTCGGGTCGTCCTCGGAGAACCACGGCTCGTACGCCGGGGAGTCGGTGCCGATGGTCAGCTTGCCGTCCTGCTTCAGCGGCAGGTCCGCGGCCTCGCACGAGGCGGGCGCGCCGCCATCGGCACTGTCCTCTGCCTCGCTCCCGCAGGCGGTCAGTGCGGCGGCGAGAGCCAGCGGAGCGAGAATGGCAGTAAGGCGAGTGCGCCCAGGCTGATGCAACATGCCGGAATCGTAGATGGTACGGGCACTAGCCGCTTCTTATTACTCGTGAGTAGCATACGTCCATGGCGTACGAATCCCTGCTCTCACCGATCACCATCGGGTCGCTCTCGCTGCGCAACCGGGTGGTGATGGGGTCGATGCACACCGGCCTCGAGGACCACGCGTGGGACATCCCGAAGCTGGCCGCCTACTTCGCCGAGCGGGCACGCGGAGGCACCGGGCTGATCATCACCGGCGGCTACGCGCCCAACAAGCGCGGCTGGCTCAAGCCGTTCGCGAGCGAGATGAGCTCCCGGCTGCACGCTGCCCAGCACCGCCGGGTCACCGGCGCGGTGCACGAGGAGGGCGGCGCGATCGCGATGCAGGTGCTGCACGCGGGTCGCTACGCGTACACGCCGTTCTCGGTCAGCGCCTCGGCAGTCCAGGCGCCGATCAACCCGTTCAAGCCCGCGGCCCTCTCCGACAAGGCTGTCGACGCGACCGTGACCGACTTCGCCAAGAGCGTCTCGCTGGCGAAGAAGGCCGGCTACGACGCGGTCGAGATCATGGGGTCCGAGGGCTACCTGATCAACCAGTTCCTCGCCGAGCGGACCAACCAGCGTGAGGACCGCTGGGGCGGCACCTCGACCAACCGGATGCGGTTCCCGGTCGAGATCGTCCGCCGGAGCCGCGAGCTGGTCGGCGACGACTTCCCGATCATCTTCCGGCTCTCGATCCTCGACCTGGTCGAGGACGGCCAGACCTGGGAGGAGACGATCGAGCTCGCCTACGCGCTCCAGGACGCCGGCGTCTCGGTCTTCAACACCGGCATCGGCTGGCACGAGGCGCGGGTGCCCACCATCATCACCCAGGTCCCGCGCGGCGCTTGGCTGGACATGACCGCACGACTGAAGGCCGAGGTGGACATCCCGGTCTGCGCCTCCAACCGGATCAACACCCCCGAGCTCGCCGACGGTGCGATCGCCGAGGGCAAGGCCGACCTGGTCTCGATGGCCCGCCCGCTGCTGGCCGACCCCGAGTTCGCCAAGAAGACCGCCGAGGGCCGCACCGACGAGATCAACACCTGCATCGCCTGCAACCAGGCCTGCCTGGACCACGCCTTCGCCAACAAGGCCGCCTCCTGCCTGGTCAACCCGCGCGCCGCGCGCGAGACCACCCTGGTGCTCAGGCCGACCAAGCTCAAGCAGAAGGTGGCCGTCGTCGGCGCCGGACCGGCCGGCCTCGCCGCCGCCACCTCGGCCGCCGAGCGCGGCTTCGCGGTGACCCTGTTCGAGAAGTCCTCGCAGGTCGGAGGCCAGTTCCGGCTCGCGATGGCGGTGCCCGGCAAGGAGGACTTCAAGGACACGCTGCGCTACTTCACCCGCCGTCTCGAGGTGCTGGGCGTCGAGGTACGTCTCGACACCGAGGCCACCACCGCCGACCTGGAGCCTTTCGACCACGTCATCGTCTCCACCGGCGTCACGCCGCGGCTCCCGCAGATCGCCGGCTCCGAGGACGAGCGGGTCGTGACGTACGCCGATGTGCTCGCCGGTCGGGTCGTCCCGGGACGTCGCGTCGCGGTGATCGGTGCCGGCGGCATCGGCGTCGACGTGTCCGCGTGGCTGACCCACCAGCCCGAGACCCTCGAGGAGTGGAAGGCCCGGTGGGGCGTCGGTGACCCGGCGACCTTCCGCGGCGGTCTGACCAGGCCGGTCCTGGAGGCACCGGCTCGCCAGGTGACCCTGCTGCAGCGGAAGGCCACCCCGATCGGCATCGGCCTCGGCAAGACCTCTGGCTGGGCCCACCGCGCCCACCTGAAGCAGGACGGCGTCAAGCAGGTCCGGGGCGCGACGTACGACAAGATCGAGGCCGGCGACGACTCGGTCACCCTCCACTACGCCGTCGACGGCGATCCCCGCACGCTCGACGTCGATCACGTCATCCTCTGCGCGGGCCAGGAGTCGGTGCGCGACCTGTGGACCGAGCGCGAGCACTGGCACCTGATCGGTGGCGCCGACGTCGCTGCCGAGCTCGACGCCAAGCGCGCGATCAAGCAGGGAACCGAGGTCGCCGCCGGGCTGTGACCCGATAGCCTCAAGACATGAGCGATCCGGACTGCCTGTTCTGCAACATCGTCGCGGGCAACATCCCCTCGACGAAGGTCTACGAGGACGACGAGACGTACGCCTTCGCCGACATCGCCCCGGCGGCCGAGGGCCACACGGTGGTGGTGCCGAAGACGCACACCAAGGACGTCCTCGAGGCCGACCCGGCGGTCTACGCCGCCACCGCGAAGACCGCCCAGGCGGTCGCGAAGCGGGCGGTCGACGTGCTGCAGGCGGACGGGGTCAACGTACTCAACAACTGCGGGCCGGCCGCGTGGCAGACAGTGTTCCACCTGCACTTCCACGTGATCCCGCGCTACACCGACAAGACCAAGGACTCGCTCACGCTCCCCTGGGTGCCGAAGCCGGGTGACCTGGACGCGATCCGGGCGATCGGCGAGAAGCTCGCCTTCTAGCGGCGCTGCCGGGAGCGACTGCGGAGTGGCGATGCGCCAGGTGCGCACCGCCACTCCGCGATCATGAGTCAGCTCAGGACAGGCTGCGCGGGGCCTTGCCCTCCTCCACCCAGCTCACCAGCGCCCCCAGCGGGTCCGCGGGTGCCGGGGCCGCACCCGGACCGCAGTGGGCGGCGCCGGGCACGAGGAAGAGCCGGTAGAAGTCGCTGGTCGCCCGGCGACCGAAGCGCTTCTCGACCTCGTCGTGGTAGCGGATCGAGCCGCCGACGGGGACGAGCTGGTCGGCCAGGCCGTGCCAGGTCAGCATCTTGCCACCGGCACGACGGAAGCCGGACAGGTCGGCGTCGTCGCTGGCGATGACGTCGTGGTACTGCTCCACCGACTGCTCGAGGTAGTCCTCGAAGTCGGCCTGGGTGATCGTGGTGAGGTCATAGGCCGGGTCCTGCTTCAGCAGGCTGGCGATCCAGCCGGTCGACACCGGGAAGGGGTAGGTGCCGATCGCACTGAGGTCGGCACCCTTGGCCAGGCCGTACCAGAGCCGCTTCCCGGTCGAGGAGCGCGGGCCGTCCCAGATCCGGTCGACGACCTCGGCGTCGGTGGCCGTGAGGGTGAGCTGCTCGCCGTCGCAGAGAACGGTCCGTCCGACGATGCTCTTCGGGTCGAAGTCGCAGGCGAACGGGTCCTCGATGACACCGTCGATCTCCGGGCCGTCGCAGGCGGCGACGGCCGCGGCGGTGAAGGCGTCGAACTCACACTTCGTCAGGTGGTCGTCCAGCTCGTTCTGCACCACGATCGGCCAGAGATCGGCCACGGCGAAGCGGTCCCAGGAGATCGCCGGTGCGTTGGCGAGGACCCCGTCGAAGTCCCCAGGATGACGCTGCGCCTCCATGTAGCCCTGGCGGCCGCCGGTCGAGCAGCCGTTCCAGTACGAGTACGACGCCGCGCGGCGGTAGTGGGCGCGCGTGACCGCCTTGCCGACGACGGCCAGCTCGTGCGGGCCGCGCTCGGCGAAGTTCTCCAGCACCGTCCGGTTCACCTCGCCGTCGGCGGTCAGCGCCCAGTCGGGGGTGTACCCGGTGGTCGGGGTCGCACCGGCGTCCGTGGTGCCGACCGCGTAGCCGGCCTTGATCGCGTTCGCCTGCTCGGGGCCGAAGCCGCCGGCGAGGTAGCCGCTGCCGCCGAGCGCCTGGAAGCGGCCGGTCCATCCGGTCGTCGGCAACCACACCTCGATCAGCTCGCGGTCACCGGCACGGCCGTGCGTCAGCGTGACCTGGACCTGGCAGAACGCCGGCACCCCGGTCACCGGCGGGGGCGGCTCGGCCTGCCCGAACAGCGGCGGGAACTCCAGCGTGCCGCCTGGCTCGGCGACCGCCGTGACGTCGACGACCCGGGCACCCTTGGGCGCGGAGACGTCCGGGACGACGCACTCCGGCGCTGCTGCGTCGGAGCCGATCGTGGTCGTGGTGCCCGTCGAGGGCCGGTCGTGATGGATGCCTGCGTACGCCGGCTGCACGGCGAAGGTGAGCGCAGCGACCAACGGGACCGCGGCGACCAGGATCTTCTTCATGTCGTTCTCCTCCTCGTGCGGCCCGCGCGGGCCGCACGAGGAACACTCCCGGGCAACACCCCGGTCCGACGCCAGGGAGACACCCTGGCCGACCCCCTGGTGGCATACCTGGCGAGGGATCGGACCTAGCCGGTCGGGGCTCCCTCGGCGTGCGCCGCGACCATCTCGGCGTACCACCCGAAGGACCGCTTCGGCGTACGCACCCCGGCGGCGTCGACGTGCACCAGGCCGTATTTCCCGCCCACGCCGTCCTCCCAGTCCTTCCCGGTGAACGGCGCCTCCCAGCCGTCTCGGTCGAGCAGGGTGTAGGCGTAGAAGCCGCGTACGTCGACACCGCGCTCGATCGCGGCCGAGACCGCCTCCAGGTGCGCCTCGAGGTAGTCGATCCGGGCCTGGTCGTCGACCTCGCCGTCGACCATCGGAGCGTCGTACGCAGCACCGCACTCGGTCACCACGATCGGCGGCATCGCGGCGCGATAGCGGGATCGGGTGATGATCAGCCACTCCCGCAGGGCGGTGGGCACCACGCCCCAGCCGGTGTCGGTGGCGGGGTAGCCGACGAGCGGCACCATCCGGAACGGGATGTCGTCGCCCTCGGCGGAGGCGCCGATGCGTTGCGGCGCGAAGAAGTTGACCCCGTAGAAGTCGAGGGGCGAACGGATCACGGCCATGTCGCCCGGCATCGTGACCTCGTCGGCGAGACCGGCGATGTCACGGGGATAGCGGCCCATCAGCATCGCCTCGAGAGGCACCGCGTTCCAGGCCAGGTCGATGAGCTTGGCCGCGCCGACATCGGCGGGATCCTCCGAGAGCGGCCAGATCGGCTCGTGGTGGTTGGCACACCCGACCGACTCGACACCGGCGGCGCGCAGCACCTGGACGCCGCGGCCGTGGGCAAGGAGGAGGTGGTGCATCGCCGCGACCACTCCCCAGCCCGCGCGGCGCCCGGGCGCGATCGTGCCGAGTCCGTAGCCGAGGTAGCCGGCCACGTTGGGATCCTGGACCGGCACCCACTCCGGAATCCGGTCGCCGATCAGGTCAGCGACCGTCTCGGCGTAATCGCCGAACGCATCGACGGTGGCGCGGTTGAGCCAGCCGCCATCGGCGGCCAGCGGCTCCGGCAGCTCGCCGGCGTAGAGCGTGGCCGACGGGCGCAGACCGGCCTCGAGCAGCTCGTCGACCAGGCGGTCGTAACGAGCGCGGGCATCGGGATCGAAGGCACCGCGCCCACCCGGCTGAAGCTCACGCCAGGAGACCGCGAACCGGTATCCCGGAGCACCGAGGCGTTGAAGCAGCGCAACATCCTGCTCGCCCCCCGGCCGGGTGGCGTCTGCAGTGCCGAACACGAAGCCAGTCGGGAACTTGGGAAACGCCACGGCACAATCATGACTGTGACTGCCCAGATCCGCCGAGGAAACGCCCGATTCACGGAACGTCCACCCGGCCTCCGGCCAGGAAAAATAACCTGGCACACCTACTCATTCGGCCCCCACTACGACCCCGACCGCATCGGCTTCGGTCCGATCGTGACCTACGACGAGCACCTGCTGCGCAACGGTGAGGGGTTCGACACCCATCACCATGCCGGGGTCACGATCGTGACCTGGCCGCTGTCGGGCGAGGTGACCCACACCGACTCGACCGGGGCCACCGGGACCGTCGCCCCCGGCCAGGTCGGTGTCTTCACCACGGGTGACGGTGTCGACCACTCCGAGTTCGCCTCGGCCGCCGGCACCCGGTTCATCCAGGTCTGGATCGCGGGCAGCACCGGCACGCCGGCGTACGCCGTCCACGACGTCGCCGCGATCGAGGGCGAATGGACCGAAGCGGTCCGTCTGGATCAGGGGACGCTCCAGGTCGCTCGCGTCGGCACCGACGGCCCCGCCGAGATCACCCTCCCGGGCGGGCGTCTCCGTCATCTCCACGTCGCTTCCGGCGCTCTGCTGCGCAGCGGGCTGGCCGAGCCGCTCACCGCCGGCGACGCCTTCGAGGTCACCGCCGGCGACGATCTGCCGCCGGAGTTCACGGTGGCTGCGGGCGTACCGACGGAGCTTCTTCTCTGGACCTTCGAATAGGGCGGACAAGCCCGAGGCCCGACGGATAAAGTCCGCACCAGACTGCTGCTCAGTGTGGAGACTCTGCTCGAAAGGTTTGGTGTGACGACGTTCCTGATCATCGGAGCCGTCGGGCTTGGCCTCCTGCTGGTGTCGCTGGTGATCGGCGACCTCCTCGACGGCTTCCTCGGCGGCGCGCTCGATGCCGACTGGTTCTCGACCGCCGCGATCGGCGGATTCGTGTCTGCCTTCGGGTTCGGCGGCGCGCTCGCCGTCGGCCCTCTCGGCACGATTCCGGCTATCGGGATCGGTGCCGTGGGCGGAGCCCTCTTCGCCTGGTTCGCGCTGTGGCTGACCCGGCTGCTGAAGGAGGAGAACACCGACGCGGCGCCCTCGGGGGAAGCCGCCGTCGGTCTGGACGCTGCCGTGATCACCGCGATCCCGGCGGACGGGTTCGGCGTGGTGCGGGTCGCCCTCGGGGGCCACACGGTGACCTACAACGCCAAGGCTCCCGACACCGAGGATGCGATCACGCCCGGCACCGCCGTGCACATCACCGGAGTCCTCTCACCGACGGCAGTCACCGTCGCGCCGACCTGGCGCGAGATCACCTCCTGACCTGAAGGGGTCCCCATGGAATTGCTGGTGCCGATCGCCGGCCTTGTCGTACTTCTCATCCTGCTTCTGCTGCTGGTCACCAGCCGCTACAAGGTCGCCGGTCCCAACCACGCCTTCATCGTCACCGGCCGCAAGGGCAAGGCGGTCCTCAACCCCGAGACAGGACAGCTCACCACGGACCTGTCCGGCCAGAAGGTCGTGCTCGGCGGGGGCGTCTTCGTGGTCCCGTTCGTGCAGAAGCTGGCGACCATGGACCTCTCCTCGCGGCGGATCTCCGTGCAGATCCGCGGGGCGGTCTCCGGGCAGGGCATCAAGCTCAACCTCGACGGTGTCGCGATCGTGAAGGTCGGCGGCAACGCCGACCAGATCCGGCTGTCCGCGCAGCGGTTCCTCTCCCAGCAGGAGGAGATCGAGCCCTTCACGCAGGAGGTGCTCGCCGGTGCGCTCCGCTCGATCGTCGGTGGCCTGACCGTCGAGCAGATCATCCGTGACCGGGCCGCGTTCGCCCAGCGGGTGGCCGACGAGTCCGAGTCGTCCCTCACCGGCCAGGGCCTGATCCTGGACACCTTCCAGATCCAGGACGTCACCGACGACGGCTCCTACCTCGCCAACCTCGGCCGCCCCGAGGCCGCCCGCATCACGCAGGCCGCCTCGATCGCCGAGGCCGAGTCCCGCCGCGCCGCCGAGCAGGCCCGGATCAAGGCCGAGGAGGAGATCGCGATCGCCCAGCGCGCCCTGGCGCTGAAGCAGGCCGAGATCAAGGCCGAGACCGACGCCGCCGCCGCCAACGCCGCCGCCTCCGGCCCGCTGGCCCAGGCCGACCGCGACCAGGCCATCCTCACCGAGCAGGAGAAGGTCGCCGTACGCCAGGCGGCACTGACCGAGCGACAGCTCGAGACGCAGGTGCGCAAGCCCGCCGACGCCGAGCGCTACCGCGTCGAGCAGGAGGCGGAGGGCCGCCGCAACTCGGAGATCGCCGCCGCGGAGGCCCGCAAGGCCTCCACCATCGCCGCGGCCGAGGCCGACGCCGAGCAGGCCCGCCTCTCCGGTGAGGCCGAGAAGGCCCGCCGTGCCGCGCTGGCCGAGGCCGAGGCCATCGAGGGCGCCAAGCGCGGTGACGCGCAGAAGTCGCTGCGTCTGGCCGGCGCCGAGGCGACCCGAGCCGAGGGTGAGGCGAGCGCTGCCGCCACCCTGGCCGTCGGTCACGCCGAGGCCGAGGCGATGGACAAGCGCGCCGCGGCGTTCGCGTCCTACAACGACGCCGCCGTGCTGCAGATGCTCATCGAGGTCCTGCCCCAGGTCGCCAGGGAGGTCGCGGCGCCGATCAGCGCCATCGACAACCTCACCGTGCTCTCCACCGAGGGGGCCGGCGCCATCCCGAAGCAGGTCAACGACAACGTCGTCCAGACCCTCAACATGCTCAAGACCACGACCGGTGTCGACCTCGGCGGGATGCTCCGCAAGGCCGTCGACTCGACCTCGGCGAACGGCACGGAGATCCCGGCCGGACAGTGACCGATCCACACGTTACTAACACCCTGTCACCAATCCTGTAGAAAACGGACATAAACGTGACAGCCAGGAACAAGTCTGGTTATGTATCCACGTCGACGTAGGGAGGGAGCACTCCAAGCCTCGACCGGGCCTCGCGGCCGAAAGGCCGCCAGGCTCGCCCCTTGAGCTTCTCTACTGTTCCCCCCGTCGGTAGAGAAGCACCGAGGGAAACTGAATGTGGCCCGGCCTCACGGCCGGGCCACATCTTATTTGCCGGTCTCTAGTGGCGCACTAGCGCTCGTTGGCCATCCGGAGGAAGGCCTCGACGAGCGGGCCCGAGGTGGCGGCGCCGTTCTCGCCCTCGTCGACGTAGACGGCCACGGCCAGGTCACCCTGCGCAGCGATCATCCAGGTGTGCGTGAGGCGCTTGCCGTTGCGGTCGAACTCGGCCGTGCCGGTCTTGGCGATCACCGGCTTGCCCGGCACGTCGGTCAGGCCGCTGCCGGTGCCGTCGGTGACCACACCCCGGAAGATCGTACGCAGCTGCTCGGCCTCGTCGGCGGCGAGCGGCTCCACGCCCGACGGCTTGGCGACTTGGCCCTCGACGAGGGTCGGGACCACGGTGTGACCGGCCTGGATGGAGCCGATGACCGTGGCCATCGCGAGCGGTGAGGCGAGCACCTTGCCCTGGCCGATCAGGTCGGCGGCGTGCTCGGTCTCGCCCGCGGGCTCGGGGATCTGTCCGAAGTAGGAGGTGAAGCCGGCGTCGCGGTCGATCCCGAAGCCCAGCGAGGCGGCGGCGGAGGCGATCTCCGCGTGGCCGACCTCGCCGGCCACACCGACCATGGCGGTGTTGCAGGACTCGGCGACGGCGTGGGCGAGGGTGATCTCGCCGAGGGCCGACTTCGGGTACCAGGAGTCGTTCTTGAAGGTCTTGCCGTCGACGGTGGCCTTGGCGGGGCACTTGACCTGGCTCTGTGCGTTGAGCCCCTTGCGCAGCAGGGCCAGCGTGGTCGCGGCCTTGAAGGTCGAGCCCGGCGCCGCCTGGCCGTAGGTGGCCAGGTTCATCTTGTTGTCCTCGCCGTTGGCGGCGACCAGCACGGCACCGTCGCTGGGCCGGATCGCGACCAGGGCACTCTCGGGCTTGACTCGCTTCAGGATCTTCTCGGCGCTCTTCTGGAGCCGCGCGTCGAGAGTGACGGTCAGCGACTTCCCGTCGATCGGGTCGGTGCTGTAGAGCCTCTTGAGCACCTCACCCTCGTCACCGAGCACCGCGACGCGCAGCCCGGGCTTCCCCCGCAGCTGCTCGTCATAGCGCGCCTGCAAACCGGAGAGCCCGGCGAGATCACCCGGAAGGAAGGTGCCGGGCTTCTTCTTCATCATCTCCGCCGTGACCTCACCGACGATGCCGACGACCGGCGAGGCGAACTCCTTGGTCGGGCCGAGCGGGAGGGTCCGGTTGAGCATCGCGGCGCCCTTGATCTTGGCGATCTTCGCGGTCTTGGCCTTCGTCATCATCGGCTTGCGGATCGAGAGCGCCTCGACGAACGCCTTGTCACCGGCAGCCTTGACGCGCTTGGCGTAGCGCTTCGGGTTGATGCCGACGACCGCGGCGACGTCGCGAGCGGCTGCGGGAGCCGCCACCGGGTCGATCAGGGTCTTGTCGATGCCGACCGTGACGACCGGCCGGTCCGCGACCAGGGTCGCTCCGGACGTGCTCAGGATCTCGCCGCGCTGCTGCTGGACGGTCTCGACGTGGAGGCTGCGTCCTTCGGCGAGCGTCGGGGCGACGACCGTCGGCTCCCAGACGAACTCCCACGTGTCATCGGTCTTACGGAGCTCGACCTCCGACTCGTAGGTCCACCGGCCGCCCGGCAGCCCCCACGCCCAGGTGAGCGTCGTCTTCGCACTGTCGGTGCCGTGGCCGGAGAAGACCGGCTTGGTCGCGGACACGTCGGGCGCGCCGAGCTTCCCGAACAGGTTGCCTGTCAGATCGCTGTATTCGGCGGCGACGGCAGCGGGATCGGTCTTCGCCACGAAGTCGACCTTCGTGAACGTGCCGGTCTCCAGCGCGGCGGTCAGGGCCGACGTGCTCGGACCCGGCTCCTTGTCCCCGCCACAGGCGGCAAGCAGCGGTAGGGCAACAGCAAGGGCCGCTATGCCCCGGGAGACTCGCATGGAACGGTTCTATCAGCCTTGCCCCCAAGATTGGGTTACACCCTTCCAACGCGGAGGTTGTGAAGCCGAGGGTGACCAGTAGGCCACGCTCGGCTTCACAACCCATCCGGTCAGTGCGTCGCCAGCCAGGCGTCCAGGTCGACGCCGTGCTGGTCGGCGAGCTTCTCCAGACGCTCACGGGTCGGCGGCTGGAACACCTTCGGCTCGATGTGGCGGTCGAGGGCGGCGTACTTCCTCTGCTTGGCGGCCTGTGCGGGACCGGTCGCCTCGGCCGCGGTGACCACGGCCGGGGTCGCGGTGACCGCGGCGCCGGTGAGCGGCGAGCTCACCAGCGGGGTGTAGCCGTCACGATGGCCGGCGGTGTTGGCGTGATAGGACTCCGCGATCGGGTTGGAGAGCCCGTTGACCCACTCGGGGTTGTCACAGACCGCGTGTCCGGTGAACCGGCTGATCGGGTTGACGTAGCTGAAGCCGGCGGCGCTCGCCCGGGCGGCCGTGGTGTTGTTGAGGAGCACCGCGGTGTCGTTGAGGATCGCCTCGTCCTGCGGGCTGAACCAGGTGAGGGCGTTGCAGTCCTCGCCCATGAACAGCTTCGGATAGCCCACGACCACCACCTTCGCGCTGGGAGCGGCCGACCGGATCCTCGAGTAGAGCGTCCCGAGGCTGGCCGGGAGCGTGTTGCGGATGTAGTTCTGCGCACCCGCGACCGCTCCGGCGCAGTCGCTCGCCCAGGCGGGGAGAGCGCACTCGGTGATCACGTCGACGAAACCGGCGTCGTTGCCACCGACCGAGATGGTCACGTAGCGGGTCGAGCTCGACAGCGCGCTGAGCTGGCTGTTGGTGACGTCGGCGACGACCGCACCCGAGCAGGCGCGGAAGTTGAGGCTGTAGCTCTTCGCCGCGGCGACCAGGCTCGGGTACGCCAGGGTCGAGCGCATGCAGTTGCTGCCGTCGTTGATGTAGGTACGGGTGCCGACTCCTGAGGAGTAGGAGTCACCCAGGGCGACGTAAGGCTCCCCAGCCGCTGAGGCTGGGGAGCCGGGGGCGACGGCGAGGCCGGCACCGAGAAGGGCGATGGAGGTGAGGGAGACCGCGAGGCGGACTGTGGACAGGCGGAAGGTGAAACCGTTCATGGCAACTCCCGAAAGCCGGGGACCGCTGGGGGCGGCCCTTCTCTACGGTTGTACGCGCCCTTGCGCTCCCCCGCAGGAAATTAGTTTTACGTCCTAGTAACTGTCCGGAACCCGCTTACCTGAGTTCATCCGACGTTCTGCAGGCGCGGCAGGAGCCGGTCGAGCCACCGCGGCAGCCACCAGGCGCCGGGGCCGAGCAGCCGCATCACCGCGGGCACGACGAGGCACCGCACCACGACCGCGTCGAGCAGCACCGCGACCGCCATCACGAAGCCCATCTCCTGCAGCATCCGGTCCGGGCTGAACCAGAAGGCACCGAAGACCACGACCATGATGGCGGCGGCGGCGGTGATGACGCCGCCCGTGTGCGCCAGCCCCTCCCGGACCGCCTCCTGGGCATCGCCGCTGCGCAGCCACTCCTCGCGCATCCGCGAGATCAGGAAGACCTCGTAGTCCATCGAGAGCCCGAAGACGATCGCGAAGGTCATCACCGGCAGGAACGCCTCGATCGGACCGGGCTCGACCCCGAGCAGCCCCTCCTGGAAGACGTATGTCATCGCGCCCATCGAGGCGCCGATCGAGAGGAGGTTGAGGATCGCCGCCTTGATCGCCACCGCGACGGACCGGAAGACGCACATCAGCAGCAGCGCGGACAGCCCGACGACGAGCCCGATGAAGAGCGGCAGCTTCTTCCCGACCGCGTCGGAGTAGTCGATCAGCGCCGCGGTCGATCCGCCGACGAGGACGTCGTCGCCGAGATCCTCCCGGAGATCCTTGACCAGCTCGGTGGTCTCGGCGTCCTGCGGGCCGGTCTCCGGGAAGGCGACGGAGGTGAACACCGCACCGTCCTCCGACGGTTGCGGCGGCGTCACGGCGGCGACGCCGGCGTACGCCTGGAGCTCCTCGTACGCCGCCACCGCTTCCTCCTGGGAGCCCTCGGTCATGACGATGAGCGGGCCGTTGGCACCGGGGCCGAACTTGTCGCTGACCAGGTCGTACGCCTTCCGCGTGGTCGAGGAGGGGTCGTCGTTGCCGGCGTCGGCGAAGCCGAGCTGGAGGCTGAGGACCGGGGCGGCGAGGGCGCCGAGGACGACCAGCGAGACGACCAGCGCGACCCACGGGTGCCGCTGCACGCGGTCGGCCCAGGCGCGCCAGCGCTGGCCGGGCTCGCGGCGGGATCGGGCGGCGTGGCGGCGTACGGACCTCTCGAGCCGCTTGCCGAACAGGGTCAGCAGCGACGGGAGCAGGGTGACCGCGGCGATCATGGTCATCAGAACCGTGAGCGCGACGCCGAGCACGATCCCCTGGATCGAGGTCAGCTGCAGCACGTAGAGGCCACAGAGAGCGAGGATCACGCTCACGCCGGCGAAGAGGACCGAGCGACCGGCGGTGTCGATCGCGGTCGAGGTGGCGTCCTCGCGGGTGGCTCCGCCGAGCAGCTCGCTGCGGTAGCGCGAGAAGACCAGCAGCGCGTAGTCGATGCCCACTCCGAGCCCGACGATCATCAGCATCGGCGCGGTGTAGTCCGGGATCGTCGTCAGGTGCGAGAGCAGCGTGACCACGCCGAAGGTCGTGCCGACCGCGAAGATCGCGGTGATCAGCGGCAGGCTCGCCGCCAGGAACGAGCCGAACATGAACAGCATGATCACCAGCGCGGCGAGCATGCCCATCCCCTCGGAGCTGCCGCCCTCGCCCTCGTTCACCTCACGCATCGAGTCGCCGGCCATCTCGACCTGGAGGTCGTCGGTCGACGTCTCGTTCGCCAGCTCGAGGAAGGGCTCATAGGCGCTCACGGGGAGCTCGCCGGCCTCGGCATCCATCACGACGGTGACCAGCGCGGTCGTACCGTCCTCGCTCACCGACCCGCGCTGCGGATCCGCCGCCTCGACGGTCTCGACATGAGGGACCTCGGCGAGGTCCGCGAGCAGCTGGTCGACGGCCTGCTGGTCGGTGTTCCAGCCGCGCTCGTCATGGATGACCGCGCGCACCTCGTCGCCGCGCGATCCGCCGTGCCTCGCCTGCAGCTCGGCCATCTCCTGCGACTGGGTGCCCGGGATGTCGAAGGAGTTGCGGTAGTCGTCGCCGATGCTCTGCGCCGCCGCGGTCACGCCGACGAGGACGACCACCCACAGCAGCAGTGCGGTCCAATGATGGCGTTGGGAGAAGGACGCCAGCCGCCGCAGCGGACTGGGTCTGGTCGTCGTCTGGATGGTCATCATGTCTCCTGTCGTACGTCGCCTGGCTATAGGTAGCCAGACGACATGTATGGAGACAATGTACGGCCTGCTGTGTAGGCTGTCTACATGAAAGCCGACGCCCTCCGTGGCCACCTCGACTCGCTGATCCTGGCCGTCGTCGAGAAGCAGCCCCTCCACGGCTACGCGATCATCGAGGCCCTGAGCGCCCGCAGCGGTGGCGAGCTCGACCTTCCCACCGGCACCATCTACCCCGCGCTGCGTCGGCTGGAGAAGGCGGGCTACCTCGACAGCTCATGGTCCGAGGTCAGCGGCCGCAAGCGCCGCACCTACGAGCTCTCCTCCGCCGGCCGCAGCGCCCTTGCCGCCCACCGCCAGGAGTGGAGAACCTTCGCCAAGGTCGTCTCGGGCGTACTCGGCGAAGCCTGACCCCCGCCGAGACGTCACTCCGGTCGGCCGAGTCGGCACTTGTGGTCGCCCTTTCAGGGAGTTCCCTGATGTGGCCGAGACCGCTGAGCGCAAAAGATGAGCCTATGAGCGCCGTCGACGTCTACCTTGCGGACCTGCGCGCCGCGATCCCCGGCCCGAGCTGGACCCGACGCGACCTCCTGCGCGAGGCCGGCGACCATCTCGAGGACGCGACCGACGCCTACACCGCCGCGGGCTACACGCCCACCGAGGCCGAGGCGCTCGCCCTGCGCGACTTCGGCTCCGTCGACGAGATCGCGCCCGGCTTCCGGGACACCGTCGCGATCGGCGCCGCCCGACGTACGGCGCTCCTGCTCGTCCTCGTCATGATCCCCCAGGCCGTCCTGTGGGACGGCGGGATCGACCTCGGCGCGAGCGCCCACTCAGCCGCTCCCGACAGCGGCCTCTTCCACGTCCTCGACCTCGTCATCGGGTACGTCGGCACAGCAGGCGCCCTCGGCGCGGTCATCGCCCTGGCGGTGACCGCGATCGGTCAGCGTTGGCTCCGGATCGGGCGCCGTACGGCCCGGCTGACCGCCGCCTGGTCCCTGGCCACGGCCGTGATCGTGCCGGTCATCGGCTTCACCATGCTGGCCCTGACCGGCGGCCTCACCGTGTTCCTGGCACTCAGCGCGCTCGCCTTCATGGCCGCGCCGTTCGCCCTGGTCGCCCTCTCCGCCCAACGCACCCTCGCCGCCTGCTAGCCGAGAGGTCACCCCCGTCGCCCGAGGCGTCACTCCGGTCGAGCGAAGCGTCACCCAGGTCGAGCGAGACGTCACCCCGGTCGGACGAGACGTCACCCCGGTCGGACGAGACGTCACCCCGGTCGGACGAGACGTCACCCCGGTCGGACGAGACGTCACCCCGGTCGGACGAGGCGTCACGACGTGACAGGTCGGCCGACGCGAGTGACGCTTCGACCGACGCGGGCGACGTCTCGGATCAGTCGAACTTGCGCTTCTGCCGCGGCTTGCGGGGGCGATCGCCGAAGTCGGAGCTGCCCGGACGGCCACCCTTGTCGAACCGGCCGCCCGAGCGACGCACGGGGGCACCGCCGGAGTCCTCGGAGAGCTCGATGAGCTTGCCGGAGATGCGGGTCGACTCGAGCGCCTTCCAGGTCTCGGGAGCCAAGTCCGCGGGGAGCTCGACGAGCGAGAAGTCGTTGCGGATGGAGATGTTGCCGAAGTCGGCGCGGCGCAGGCCACCCTCGTTGGCGATGGCGCCGACGATCTGGCGCGGCTCGACGCGGTGACGCTTGCCGACCTGGATCTTGTAGGTGGCCAGCGGCTGCCCGCTCTGACGCGAGGTGCTCGTCTCGCGGCGGGGGCCACGGTCGCTGCCGCGGTCGTCGCGGTCGCGACGCCCGCGCCGGTCCTCGTAGGCAGGCTTCTCGGGCTCGGGCTCGAGGAGCAGCGGCTCCTCGCCGTGGAGCACCGCGGCCAGGGCGGCGGCGACGTCGACCTCGGGGACGTCGTGCTCCTCGACGTAGTGACGCACCACGTCGCGGAAGAACTCGATCTTCTCGCCCTCCTGGAGCGCGGCGGTGATGCCGTCGTCGAAGCGGGAGAGGCGGGTCGCGTTGACCTCGTCGACCGAGGGCAGCTGCATCTGGGTCGGCGATGCCTTGGTGTGCTTCTCGATCGCGCGCAGCAGCCACCGCTCACGCGGGGTGACGAACGAGATCGCGTCGCCGGTGCGGCCGGCGCGGCCGGTGCGGCCGATGCGGTGGACGTACGCCTCGACATCGGTCGGCAGGTCGTAGTTGACCACGTGCGAGATCCGCTCGACGTCGAGACCACGAGCCGCGACGTCGGTCGCGACCAGGATGTCCAGCGAGCCGTCCTTGAGCTGGTTGACGGTCTTCTCGCGCTGGGCCTGGGCGATGTCGCCGTTGATCGCGGTCGCGGCGAAGCCACGCGCGCGCAGCTTCTCGGCCAGCGACTCGGTCTCGGACTTGGTGCGCGTGAAGACGATCATGCCCTCGAAGTTCTCGACCTCGAGGATGCGGGTGAGCGCGTCGACCTTCTGGGGGTAGGACACCATCAGGTAGCGCTGGGTGATGTTGGCGGCGGTCTGGGTCTTCGCCTTGACCGAGATCTCCTTCGCATCGCGAAGGTACTTCTTCGACAGCCGACGGATCTGCGCGGGCATCGTCGCCGAGAAGAGCGCGACCTGCTTGTCCTCGGGGGTGTCGGCGAGGATGGTCTCGACGTCCTCCGCGAAGCCCATGTTGAGCATCTCGTCGGCCTCGTCGAGCACCAGGAAGCGCAGCTGGGAGAGGTCGAGGGTGCCCTTCTCCAGGTGGTCCATGATTCGGCCGGGGGTGCCGACGACGACGTGGACACCACGACGCAGCGCGGTCAGCTGGGGGCCGTAGCCCTGCCCGCCGTAGACCGGCAGGATGCGTACGCCGTCGAGGTTGGACGCGTAACGCTCGAACGCCTCGCACACCTGCAGGGCCAGCTCGCGCGTCGGCGCGAGCACCAGGGCCTGCGGCGCGTTCTGGTAGACGTCGAGGTTGGAGAGCACCGGCAGCGCGAACGCGGCGGTCTTACCGGTGCCGGTCTGCGCGAGGCCGACGACGTCGCGGCCCTCGAGCAGCGAGGGGATGGTCGCGGCCTGGATCGCGCTCGGCGTCTCGTAGCCGAGCGCCTTCACGGCCTCGAGGACACCGGCGGACAGGCCGAGTGAGTCGAAGGTCGGACCCTGCTCAGCCTCGACGCTGGACCCACCGCTGGGCGCGCTCGGCTCGTCGGGCGCGGGAGTGGTGGATACGGCAGAATCAGCGTCGGTGCTCACCATCCAACGGTAGGCCCTTATAGCACGATCTCAGCATTCCTCGACGCGGTGGCCCCCGTCACTCAGGAGACGAAGACCTCGTCACCCACCGCGATCTCACCCGGATGGGCGACGGCGAGATGCACCGCAGCCCAGACCTTGCCGTCCCAGCGGCGATGCTGGGCGAGAGCCCGGAGCGGGTCCTTGCCCGACTCCAGAGTGTCGGCGTCGATGGTCGTCATCACGCACCTGTCGATCGGGGCGGCGACCCGGAACCGAGCGCCACCGATCGCGACCTCGCTCCAGCCGTCCTCGGCGAACGCCTCCGGGGAGCCCTCGATCAGCAGGTTGGCACGGAAGCGCTGGGCGGGGACCTCGCCCTCGGCCCATGCGTCGATCTGGTCGGCCGAGGCGTCGGTGATCAGCGACACCGGAGAGGAGTCGTGGAACGCGGCGAACTCGCCGGGCCGATACTTGTCCGGGTTCATCGGCCGCTTCGTCGGGTCGGCACACCACATCAGCCTCAGGTCGTCGCGGCCGAGCGCCTTCCTCAGCCACGCGTCGGCAGGCTCCCCGACGGCCTGTGCCGTGAGCGGCTTCCCGAAGAAACGTACGCCGGCGGCCGGCGTCTCCCGCGGGGGCACCGCCACCTCCAGCGGGTCCATCTCGGGGAACTTCAGCAGCAGGTCCGCACCTGCCGGGCCGCCGGTCGAGGGAGTCTCCGCCACGACCTTGAACAGCTCCCGCACCTCACGAGCCGTCACCAGCTTGCCGCTGCCGTCGACGACCATCCACTCGCGGTCCCCCACGATCCCGGCCCTGCCGACGTACGCCTCCTCGACCGGGCGGATCGCCGTCGACTTCACCGGATGGATGTTGATCCCTGCCAGGCGCATGGGCCCCATTGAAGCGGACACCGCTACTCGACCGTGACCGATTTAGCGAGGTTCCGGGGCTTGTCGACGTCGTGGCCGAGGGCCTTGGCGGCGTGGAAGGCGATCAGCTGGAGCGGGATGGTCAGCAGGATCGGGTCGAGCTCGACCTCGTTCTTCGGTACGTCCACGCGCAGCGCGTCGAGCTCGCCGAGGTCGACATCGGGGTGGGTGACGACGACCAGCGGCCCGCGACGGGCACTGATCTCGTGGAGGGCTGCGACGTTGCGGTCCGTGAGCTCGTCCTGGGGCACGATCGCCACGGTCGGCACGGACTCTGAGATCAGCGCGAGCGGACCGTGCTTGAGCTCGGAGGTCTGATAGGCCTCCGCGTGCCGGTAGGAGATCTCCTTCAGCTTCTGCGCGCCTTCCCGAGCGACCGGGTAGCCGCGTACGCGACCGACGAAGAACATCGACTCGGTCTCGGCCAGGCGCGCCGCGACCTCCTCGAGGTGGGACTCGCTCTTGAGGATCTCCTCGATCTGGGTCGGCAGCGCCTGCAGACCGGCGATGAGCCGCTTCCCGTCGGCGATCGAGAGGTCACGCACGCGGCCCAGCTGGAGCGCCAGGAGCGAGAACGCGACGTACATGTTGGTGAGCGCCTTGGTCGAGGCGACCGCGATCTCCGGGCCGGCGTGCAGGTAGATGCCGCCGTCGACCGCGCGCGCGATCGCCGAGCCGACGACGTTGACGACGCCGAGCACCCGTCCGCCCTTGCGCTTGATCTCCTGGACCGCGAGCAGCGTGTCGATGGTCTCGCCGGACTGCGACACCGCTACGTAGAGCGTGTCGGGCTCGATGATCGGGTTGCGGTAGCGGAACTCCGAGGCCGCCTCGGCGTCGGCGGGGACCCGGGCCAGCTCCTCGATCAGCCCGGCGCCCATCTGGCCGACGTAGTAGGCGGATCCGCAGCCGAGGATCTTCACCCGGCGGATCGCGCGCAGCTCGCGCGGGTCGAGGTTGAGCCCGCCGAGGTGGGCCGTGCCGAACCGCTCGTCGAGCCGCCCGCGGAGCGCCCGCTCGACCGAGGACGGCTGCTCGAGGATCTCGGTGAACATCCGCGGCTCGTCGGCGAGCTCGCCGTACTCGTACGCCGACGGGTCCACGTCGACCTCGCGAGCCGTCGTCGTGGTCGTGGTCAGGTCCTGGCGGAAGGTCGTGAACCCCGTCGCGGTGATGGTCGCGAGCTCGCCGTCGTCGAGGTGGGCGACGGTGGTGGTGTGGCGTACGACCGCGGCCAGGTCCGAGGCGACGTACATCTCCCCGTCGCCGACGCCGACGATCAGCGGCGAGCCGTTGCGGGCGACGACCATGCGGTCGGGGAAGTCGGCGTGCACGACGGCGAGGCCCCAGGTGCCCTCGACCTGCGAGAGCGCGTCGACGACCTTCCCCTCCAGGGTGTCCGCGGTCGACGATCCGATGAGGTGGGCGAAGACCTCGGTGTCGGTGTCGCTGACCAGCTCGACACCCGCCTCGGTGAGCCGCTCCCGCAGCGAGGCCGCGTTGTCGACGATGCCGTTGTGGACGACGGCGACCCGGCCATCGGCGGAGGCGTGCGGGTGGGCGTTGGTGTCGTTGGCCGGACCATGGGTGGCCCACCGGGTGTGGCCGATGCCGACCTTGCCGGCGAACCGCTTCGGCAGCGCATCGACCAGATCGCGTACGCGCCCGGCCTTCTTCACGACCTGGAGCCTGCTGCCCAGCACGGCCACGCCCGCCGAGTCATAGCCCCGGTGCTCGAGCCGGGCCAGTCCCTCGGTGAGCAGGCCGGCAGCCTGCTGGGGCCCGATGTAGCCAACGATTCCGCACATGTGTCCTGTCCGTCCTTATCCGTAGATGAGCCGTCGCAGCTGGCGTTCGGTCAGCTGCGGCGCGGCAACGACCCGCGCCCGAAGCTCCTCGGCGAGCTGCGCGAAGATCGCGTCGTTCTTCGCGCCGTAGGTCTTCAGCTGTGCATGCCGGCGGCGTACGTAGGTCTCGACCGGTTCGTCGAAGTACGCCACCACGTCCTCGATCACGCGCGCCGCCTCCGCGGGCCGGAGCCCGGTGGTGGCGACCAGGTGGTCGATCAGCGCTCGCTCGGCCTTCACGCCACCAACTGTGAGCCACCCACGGGACATCGTTCAAATTTCTGCCCGATTTCGGGCAGAACTTCTCTTTTCGCCCCAAGTGGGGCACGACACACCCACATCGCCCGCCTCGGGGCCCCGAAGTGGGGCACCACGCCTCATCTGGCGGACTACTTGGACATCGGAGTGGGGGTGCGGTACCTTAGGTGAACACAAGGTGAACAGGAGGTGTCTGATGAACGGAAATAAAGTGACCAGCAAGCTCGAGCTCCGCTGGCTCCCCGTCGTCGACCGCCGCGGCCGTAAGCACATGGAGGCCCGCTGGGTCGAAGTCAGTGCGCCCGCGACCACGCGTCACGCTGCCTGAGACCGCTCAACGTTTCCGAGGCCCGCCCCCGACAAGGGAGCGGGCCTCGTGCGTTTAGGGATAGCGTTGTCACTGCAACCAATTTCCCCGCCCGACGTCAGAAAGCCCACGAGAGCGGGAACATTGGGCGAGATTCCCCCGTTATGATGCTTGCAGTTTCAACCAATTCTTCCAGGAGCAAACCCAACATGGGCATTTTCAGCAAGAAGGACACGGCCCCCGCCGCGACCGAGTTCGACACCCCGACCGCCGCCATCGACGACATCGCCGGTGACTACACCCTCGACATCGCCCACACCCGTCTGGGCTTCTCGGCCCGCCACGCGATGGTGACCACCGTCCGCGGCTCGTTCAAGGAGTTCGATGGCACCGCGGCGATCGACACCGCCGAGCCGGCCAAGTCCAAGGTCTCGCTGACGATCAAGGCTGACTCGGTCGACACCGGCAACGCCGACCGCGACGGTCACCTGCTCTCGGGCGACTTCTTCGAGAACGAGACCCACCCCAACATCACCTTCGAGTCGACCGAGGTCGAGTTCGACGGCGAGACCTGGAACATCACCGGTGACCTGACCATCAAGGGCACCACCAAGTCGGTCACCGTGCCGTTCGAGCAGACCGGCTCCGCCAAGGACCCGTTCGGCAACACCCGCGTCGGCTTCGAGGGTGCCGTCGCGATCAACCGCACCGACTGGGGCCTCTCCTTCAACGCCGCCCTCGAGACCGGCGGCGTCCTCGTCTCCGAGAAGATCAAGCTCGAGTTCGACATCTCCGCGATCAAGAACGCCGACGAGGCTGCCTGATCCTGAGGTCGATCTGACCCACGATGCGTCGGGGGGCCCCCGGGTTGTCCCCGGGGGCCCCCCGCGACACCATCGGGGGTGGGGCAGGG
>NZ_JBHWLY010000060.1:0-37946 GCF_042730435.1 Nocardioides sp. NPDC059952
CAGGACCAACACGGTCCCGTCCGCGCTCGAGGGGACCGTGTTGGTCTCGACACGCTCGCTGGCGCTCGCGGCTCGACCAGCGTGACGGCTCGACCAGCGGTGTCAGCCGAAGGGCAGCGGCTCGGGCGCCAGGGAGACCGACTGGGCCCGGGCCGCGGTCAGTCGACGGCGGTGGTGCTGGCGGCAGAGGACCTCGTAGGAGACCGCGCTGGGCGCTGTGCCGGAATCACCGTCGGTGTCGCCGACGACGACCTGGTCACCCTCGGTGACCATGACCCCGTCCTCGACACGGGCGTTGTGGGTGGCCCGCTTGCCGCACCAGCACAGCGCCTCGACCTGCAGCACCTCGGTCTTGTCGGCGAGCTCGACCAGACGAGCGGCGCCGGGAAAGAGCCGGGTGCGGAAGTCGGTGAGGATGCCGAAGCAGAAGACATCGATCTGCAGCTCGTCGGTGATCTTGGCCAGCGCCTCGATCTGCTCGGGCGTGTAGAACTGCGCCTCGTCGCAGATGAGGTAGTCGATCCGGGCGCCGTGGGTCAGCGCGTCGACGGCGTGACGCCAGAAGTCGAAGTCGTCGGTGACCTCGATCGCGTCGTGGGTCAGACCCAGCCGCGAGGTGACCACCGCCTCTCCGGAGCGGTCGTGGACGGTGAAGATCAGCCCCACCCTGCCGCGAGCGGCGTGGTTGTGGTTGGTCTGCAGGGCGAGGGTCGACTTCCCCGCGTCCATCGTCCCGGTCCAGAAGGTCAGCTCAGCCACTCGCGGAAGCCTAGTGGGCTGCGGCGCGGCCCGTGGCAGGACCCTCATGGCCGGACTTGTTCCGCCGATAGTGGCGCGCGACCCGGGCCCGGTTTCCGCAGCCCTCGGAGCACCACTCACGACGTGGGTGGTCGCGGACGAAGTAGAGGACGCAGCCGGGGCCGCCGCACGCCTTCAGCTCGTGGGGCGCGTCCAGGGCCAGCACATCGGATCCTTCCAGCGCGACCAGGTTGAGCTCCCGCTGTAGACCGGAGCCGTCGGTGAGCCACTGGCGCGCGTAGCCGCCCTGCGGGCCATGGCGCAGGGCAGGCGCGCAGTGGGACGTGAACTCGTTGAGCACCGAGAGCGCCGCTTCGCTGCTGAGCCCCTCCGAGACGCTGTGCTGCCTTCCGTCGCCGGTCACCTCGGCGGCCAACCGGCGCAGCGCGTCCCGCAGCGCCCGGGCCCGGCCCAGATCGTGCTCGTCCAGCTCCTGGTGGCGACCGAGCCCTGCCTCCTCGGCCCAGGCCCGCAGGTGCGCCGCGCTCTCCAGGGAGTCGTGCAGAGCCGTCCGGTCGGCCCAGATCGTGTTCATCAGGCGTACGGCTCGGGGCTGGTTCGGATACAGCACCGGCACCTGCAGCTCCACGGTGTCTCCTCCGTCGTCGGTCTAATGGCCAGTCTAGGTCTCAGTCGTTACTCTGCCGAGCGAGGGCAAGCTGGGCCTCGAGCTCGCTGATCCGCTCGGTCAGCTCCGCGACGGTGTTCCGGGCAACCGCCAACGGCACCAGCTGCGGGATGTGCTGCTTGCAGTTCCAGTCGAAGGCCTCGACGTCGATCAGGATCCCGCGCTCGACCCGCGCCGGATGGCCGACGGGAGCCAACGAGCCGACCAGGTCGGGGTCGTCCTCGGGCTCGACGACCCGTGCGCGACCGAAGATCTTCATCCTGGCCTGCAGCTGGTAGTCGATCAGGAACAGCGAGACCCGGTCGTCGTGGTCGAGGTTCCCGCGGGTGATGTACTGCCGGTTGCCCCGGAAGTCGGCGAATCCCAGCGTGGTCTCGTCGATCACCTTCAAGAACCCGGGCGGCCCGCCACGGTGCTGGACGTAGGGCCACCCCGTCTCGCTGACCGTGGCCAGGAAGAAGCTGTCCCGCGAGGTGATGAACGCGGCCTCTCCTCGGCCGATGCGGTCCGGCACGCTCTCGTCCTCGATCATGCGCGCGTACGCGGCGGCGCTCCCGTGGACCGCCTGGTGCTCCGCCACCAGCGGCGTGAACGCCACCTCCCCGTAGTGGCCGGTCATCGCCGGCCCTCGACTCTGTGCTCACCCATGGCCACGCTCTCCCTCCGGACACAGCGAGTGTCTCTAATGGTTACGTAGGTTGTAACCATTAGAAGCGAGGTTCATTCCCCGCTAGGAGACCAGCAGCGGAATGAGCATCTCGTCCGGGGTCAGTGATCCGTGCAGCCCGACCAGCGTCGTCTCGTACTGGAACAGGCTGGTCGAGACGACCGCGTGCTCGCCGTGGGAGGCGACGATGACGTCGCCGAGCCGCGGCAGCACCGATGGGGTGACCGGCCCGAACCAGCCGCGACGGATCGCGGTCTCCCGGGTCATCACCTCGGCCTTGTCGCCCAGGGTCGCCGACCAGGTCGCGACCACGTCCTCGACCGCGCCGCGCGAGCAGTAGAGATGCCGGAAGCGGGCCTCACCGCCGACCAGGGCGACCCCGTCGCGCAGCTCGGGGAAGTCGTCGATGTCGGTGCGGGAGGTGGCGGGCGAGTCGACCATGCCGTGGTCGGCGAGTACCAGCAGCCGTACGGACGGATCCAGGGCGTCACGCAGCTGCTCGGCCTCGGCGTCGATCATCGAGAGCTGCTGCAGCCACGGCGAGGAGGCGACACCGTACTTGTGGCCGGTCCAGTCTAGGTCACCGTCGTAGAGATAGGTCAGCGAGCCCGGCACCCGCGAGAGCGCGACCGCCGAGGCGATCCGCTCCCCGACCCGGTCGGCGCCGACGAACTCCGCGCCCCGGTGGGCGGCGATGGTCAGCCCCGAGCCGCCGAAGGCCCGCTTGTTGATGACGGTGACCGGCACCCCGGCCTCGCCCATCCGCTGGAAGACGGTCTGGTTGGGCTGCCACTCGACCGGGTCGACGTCCTTGCGCCACTGCAGCGCGTTGAGCAGGTGCTCGGTGCCGGGGATCCGGGAGGTGTAGCCGACCAGTCCGTGCCCGCCGGGCGTCAGCCCGGTGCCGAACGAGGTCAGGCTGGTCGCCGTCGTCGAGGGCACCCCCGCGGTGCCTGCCTCCTGGTCCTCGCTCAGCGAGGCCAGGAACGGCGCCGCGTGCGCATAGCGGCGCAGCAGGTTGGTGCCCATCCCATCGACCAGGAAGACGACGTACGCCGCCGCCGAGGGCAGCTCGAGACCAGATCGCCCGTTGCCCAGCGGGATGTCCATGGCAGCCGCGACCGCCGGCAGGACATCACCCAGCGAGCGCTCCCCGTAGGCGGGGGCGAGAAACCCGGTCACCGATCCCTACCGGCGGTGGGTGCGAGCCGAGAGCGATTCCGCGAAGGAGAGCAGGCGGGCGACCGAGTCGTGACCGTCGGCGGCGGCCGAGACGCGCAGCGAGAAGTCGTCGGGGGTGAGCACCCCGGTGTAGCCGTGGTCGGCGTCGCAGTTGGGGTCGGAGCAGCCCGCGGGCTCGAGGTCGACGCGGTTGACGCCGCCCCAGCCGATGGTCATGACCACCTCGGCCGGCTTGCTCGAACCCTTGGTCGGGTTGGTGATCATCCGGGTCACGACCACGGAGTTGACCGAGTCGATGCGTACGGCCTCGGTCGAGGTCGAGGTGTAGGGCTCGGGCAGCAGGTCGTCGCCGGCGTGCTCGTCGGTGTGGGCCAGGATCAGCCGCGTCGGGGTCAGCACCAGCACGGAGAGGTGGCGGCGCACCTCGTCACGGTCGAACGTCGGCTCGTGGTGCAGGAAGAAGGAGGACACCTTCTCCCCCGCCACGGCGGAGGCGACGCAGTCGGCCACCACCTCGGGGTAGTAGCCGGTGCGGTCGATCTCGGCGCGCAGGTCGTCGGCGCGGTCGAGATCCTCGGTGCGGGTGCTCATGACGCCCATACTTCCACGGTCCGCCACAGGCCGCCTAGCCGCGGACAGGTCGTCGCCCGGGATCACCACGGTTCACACCGAGAAGGTGCGTCGGTAGGCGGTGGGCGTCAGACCGGTGTGCCCGGCGATACGGTCGCGGAGGTTGGCGGCCGTCCCGAGGCCGGACCGACGGGCGATCTGCTCGACGGACAGGTCGGTCTGCTCGAGCAGCCGGCGGGCGTGCTCGACACGGACCGCGGTCAGCCATTAGTTCGGGGTGCACCCCAGCTCGCTGCGGAACCGGCGGTGCAGGGTCGCCGGGCTCATCGCGGCCCGGGAGGCGATGTCGGCGACCGTGATCGGTTCGGTCGCCCGCTGCTCGGCCCAGAAGAGCGCCGCGGCGAACGGGCTCTCCACCTCCTTGGGGAGCGGACGTTCGATGAACTGACGCTGACCGCCGGGACGGTGCCCCGGGAACACGAGCCGGCGTGCGACCGCCGCCCCGATCTCGGCTCCGTGGTCGCGACGCACCACATGGAGCGCGAGGTCGAGGGCGGCAGCGCTGCCGGCCGAGGTGAGGATGTCGCCGTCGTCGACGAACAGGACGTCGTCCTCGACGTCGACCTGGGGATATCGCGCTCGGAACTCCTCGGCCCACTGCCAGTGCACCGTGACGCGCCGCCCGTCCAGGACGCCTGCTTCGGCGAGGGTGAACGCGCCGCTGCACATCCCGATCATCCGGGCCCCGCGGTCATGGGCACGCGCGATCGCGTCGAGCACGTCGGGATGGTGGGGCGTGGCCGTGTCCGGACGGTTGGGAACGATCACCGTGTCCGCCTGTTCCAAAGCTGACAGACCGGCGATCTCCGTCATCGCGAAGAAGCTCTGCCGCATCGACACCTTCGGCTCCCGAGCACACATCCGGAAGTCGTAGAGCAATCCGCCGACCTCGGGCCGGTCGATCCCGAGGACCTCGGTCAGGCACGCCAGCTCGAACGGGTTCGACCCGTCGTCGACCAGAGCGACCACCGAGCGCAGATGCGAGGAATCTTTCGTCACGCGTCATTTCTCGCACTGTTGGCGCAGATGCGCAAGGTCCAGGATCGAGTCATGACGAGCACGAGCACCAACATCGACACCGTCCTGAACACCTTCGAAGAACGCTGGAGCCCTCGGATCCTCACCCGGGTCAACGACTACGACGTCCGCCTGGCCAAGGTCGAGGGCAGGTACGTCTGGCACTCGCACCCGGACACCGACGAGCTGTTCGTCGTCCTCGAGGGCAGTCTCGACATCCACCTGCGGGAGTCCGGGGCGGAGACGACGGTGCACCTCGAGCGCCACGACGTCTTCGTCGTTCCCCGCGGCGTCGAGCACTGCCCGCAGTCGACCGGCGGCGCGAGCATCATGATGCTCGAACCGGCTGGGACCCTCAGCACCGGCGACTACGCGGGAGCGATCCCGGACCACATCACCTCGACGACCGGGATCGAGGCCTGAGCGGCTAGCCGGGAAGGGTGTCTCCCACCGCCGGGTTGAGGCGGCGTACGAACCAGTCCGAGCGCGGATCGGCGACCAGGTCGACCCTGGCACCGGCGGTGAGGACGGCGGATCCCTCGAGCCCGACGAGGACCAGCGAGAGGTCGAGCGAGGAGATCTGCGGCAGGTCGTTCTGCAGCTGGGCGACCCTGAGCACGAGCCGCTCGATCTCGTCGACGTCGACCATGTCGCCGCCGCGGTAGCCGAAGAGCATCGGCGCGGCCTTGATCTCGCGCACCATCGAGGCGGCATCGCGCTCGGACAGCGGTGGGATCCGGTAGGCCTTGTCGGCCACCAGCTCGGTGATCGGGCCGGCGATGCCGAAGGAGACCACGGGGCCGAACAGCGGGTCCTCCATCGAACGGATCCCGACCGGGACACCCGGAGGCGCGGTGCGCTGCACGGTGAACCCACCTGTCTCGGGCGGGATCCGGCTGGTGATCAGCTCCCAGGCCTCGGTCATCTCGTCGACGTCGTCGATGTTGCGTACGACATGGGCCTGGTCGGGGCGCTCCCGGACGCTCTCGACGGTCGCCTTGAGGACGACACCCCAGCCGAGGTCCTCCGCGGCGGCGATCGCCTCCTCGAGGGTGCCGACGCTATGGGTGTTCCACAGCTTGATGCCGTAGGCGGCCAGCACCATGCCCAGGTCCTCGCGGCTCAGGTCGCCCCCGGCCGGGCGTGCGGCGAGCACATCGGTCACGATCTTGCGCGCCGTGCGCGGGTCGCACTCGTCGGTGCTGAGCCACGGGGTCTCGCCGTCGGCGGAGCGCAGCCACACGGCGTACTCCACGACCTTGGCCAGAGCGCGTACGGCCGACTCCACCGAGGAGTAGGACGGCACCGAGCCGCGACCGGCGGTCGAGCCGGCGACATCGGGGACGCGGAGCAGCTCGGGGACACCCTCGGCGCCCAGGAAGCTGGTGACCAGCGGCTTGTCGGACTGCTCCCCCACCGCGGCGAGCACGTTGGCGATCTCCTCGCCGGAGACGTTGAGCGGCGGGATGTAGACCGAGATCACCGCGTCGACCTCAGGGTCGTCGATGGCCGCGTCGAGCGCATCCTCGAAGTCCTCGGCGCTCGGCTCGGTGGGAAGCGGGACCTGCTTGTTGACCTGCAGGCCCGCCGAGACGGCGGCGTCGGCGGCCAGCAGACCCAGGGCGTCGGAGTTGCCGACGATGGCCACCCGCCGGCCGCGCGGAAGCGGCTGGTGGGCGAGGAGCTGGGCGACGTCGAACATCTCGTCGAGGGTGTCGACCTGGATGATCCCGGCCTGGCGGAACATCGCGTCGACGGCCGCCGGCGGGGCGCTGATCTTGCGGACCGCGTGACCCATCGGCACACCCTGGGTGGTGCGGCCCGAGCGGACCGCGACGATCGGCTTGCGCAGCGAGACGCGGCGGGCGATGCGGGAGAACTTCCGCGGGTTACCGATCGACTCGAGATACATCATCACGACCTCGGTCGAGACGTCCTCCTCCCAGTACTGCAGGAGGTCGTTGCCGGAGACGTCGGCGCGGTTTCCGGCGCTGACGAAGGTCGACAGGCCCAGGCCCCGGTTGTTGACCTTCTCCAGGATCGCGGAGCCGAGCGCACCGGACTGGCAGAAGAAGCCCGCACGGCCGCGCGGCGGCATCGTCGGGGCGAGGCTGGCGTTGATCTTGACCTGCGGGTCGGTGTTGATGACTCCGAGCGCGTTGGGCCCGATCAGCCGCAGCCCGTAGGAGCGGGACAGGTTCACCAGGCGCCGCTGCCGCTGCCGACCCTCCTCACCCGTCTCGGCGAAGCCGCTGGAGATGACCACGAGCCCGTGCACGCCCTTGGCGGCACAGTCGAGCACGACGTCCTGGACCGCGTCGGCGGGCACCGCGACGATCGCCACGTCGACGTCGTCGGGGATGTCCTGGACGCTCTTGTAGGCCGGCATGCCGCTGACCGCGGTCGAGCTGGGGTTGACCATGTAGACCCGGCCGGTGAAGTCGCCGATCACCAGGTTGCGCACCAGCGCCTGGCCGATGGTCTCCTGTCTCCGGCTGGCGCCGATGACCGCGACCGAGCGCGGGTTGAAGAAGCGGTGGATCGAGGCGGACTCGGCCTCGTGCTCGCGGAGGGCGAGGCGGCCGACCGCGGTGTCGGTGACGTCGATCCCGAACTGCAGCGAGATGACTCCGTCCTCGTAGACGCTGGCGACCTTGTAGCCGGCGTCTCGGAAGGTCTGGATCATCCGCGCGTTGTCGGGAAGCACGTCGGCGGTGAACTTGGTGACCCCACGCTCACGCCCGGCCTGGGCGAGGTGCTCGAGCAGGATCTGCGCGATCCCCCGGCCCTGGTAGTCGTCCTCGACGAGGAAGGCGACCTCGGCCTCCCCGGGCTTGACCACGTCGTAGCGCCCGACCGCGATCATCCGGCCTCTGAGCGTGAGGATGAACGCGACCCGGTCCTTGTGGTCGACCTCGGTGAAGCGCGCGACATCGCGTGCGGACAGGTGCGGCATCGGCGAGAAGAAGCGGTAGTACTTCGACTCGTCGCTGACCCGGTGGTCGTAGAAGTCGACCAGCAGGTCCTTGTCCGCCGACCGGATCGGCCGGATGTGTGCCGTCCGCCCGTCGCGCAGCAGCACGTCCGCCTCCCAGTGGGAGGGGTACGGCGGGGTCTGCTGCGCGGTCACGAGAGAAATCTAGCGGGAGACGCCAGCCTCTCGCGCGCAGCAGCCGCCGTCAATGACGTACGACGTTGGCGCGGTCACGCTCGTTGAGCACCCGCCAGCCGTCGTAGTCCCAGTTCCGCGCGAGCTTCTGGGCGTGCTTGGGGGCGTCGCCCTCATGGTTGCGGATGACGAGTTCGCGCACGGCGAACTCCACCGCCTCCTGGGGCGTGGTCGCGCCGGAGATCCGCTGGATCTCCGCGAGCAGCTCGTCATCGATCTCGATCTGGGTGACAGCCATCTTCAAGCACCTCCATGTGCGTTGAACCGGTGACTCCTGGACGGTTTGTTCTCTACAGCCAATGTACGCGGATGCGCGGCGTACGGAAGGCCGACCCGGCTCGGATCCGATCCCGAAATCGGCACAGTCGGCGAGCCCGGTGTGGCGTTCGCACAGGGATTCGAGACAATGCCCCTTATGGCACGCGGCAAGACCACCCAGGACGTACCCGACGATTTCGAGGAGCACATCCTCGACACCGACATCGGGGACGAGATGCGGTCCTCATTCCTGGAGTACTCCTACTCCGTCATCTACTCCCGGGCACTGCCCGACGCCCGCGACGGTCTCAAGCCCGTGCAGCGCCGGATCCTCTACACGATGAACGACATGGGCGTACGTCCAGACCGCGGCCACGTGAAGTGTGCCCGCATCGTCGGTGAGGTGATGGGCAAGCTGCACCCGCACGGCGACGGCGCGATCTACGACGCCCTGGTCCGGATGGCGCAGCCGTGGGCGATGCGGCTGCCGATGATCGACGGGCACGGCAACTTCGGCTCCCCCGGCGGTGACGACCCGGCTGCCGCGATGCGATACACCGAGGCCCGGATGGGCCCGGCGGCGCAGGCGATGACCGACGACATCAAGGAAGACACGGTCGACTTCCGGCCGAACTACGACTCGCGGGAGATGGAGCCGAGCGTGCTCCCCGCCGCGATCCCCAACCTGCTGGTCAACGGCGCCACTGGCATCGCGGTCGGAATGGCCACCAACATGGCCCCGCACAACCTGGTCGAGGTCATCTCCGCCGCGCGTCACCTGATCAAGCACCCCGGCGCCGAGCTCGACACGCTGATGAAGTTCATCCCCGGCCCCGACCTCCCCACCGGCGGCACCATCGTCGGCCTGGACGGGATCCGGGATGCGTACGAGACCGGTCGCGGCTCCTTCAAGATCCGCGCCACCACGCGGATCGAGCCGTTCGGGCGCCGCAAGGGCATCGTGATCACCGAGCTGCCGTTCAACATCGGCACCGAGAAGATCATCGAGCGCGTCAAGGTCCTGGTGCAGTCCAAGAAGATCCAGGGCATCGCCGACCTCAAGGACCTCACCGACCGCGAGCACGGCACCCGCCTCGTCATCGAGGTCAAGAACGGGTTCGTGCCCGAGGCCGTCCTCGAGCAGCTCTACAAGATGACGCCGCTGGAGGACTCCTTCGGGATCAACAACGTCGCGCTCGTCGACGGGCAGCCGCGCACGCTCGGCCTCAAGGAGCTGCTCGAGGTCTTCCTGGGACACCGCTACGACGTCGTCCGCCGCCGTTCTCAGTTCCGTCGCGACCGGGCCGCCGACCGGCTCCACCTGGTCGACGGGCTGCTGATCGCGATCCTCGACATCGACGAGGTCATCCAGCTGATCCGATCCTCCGACAACGCCGGCGAGGCGCGCGAGCGCCTGATGTCGGTCTTCGACCTGTCGCAGCCGCAGTCGGAGTACATCCTCGACATGGCGCTGCGCCGGCTGACGAAGTTCTCCAAGATCGAGCTGGAGAAGGAGCGCGACGACCTGCGCTCGACGATCGAGTACCTCGACTCGATCCTCGGCGACGACGAGATGCTGCGGAAGGTCGTCTCCGACGAGCTGGCCGAGGTGTCCAAGACGTTCGGCAACCCACGGCGCACCGTGCTGCTCGCCTCCGCCGGCACCCCGGCGCTCGAGGCGATGAGCCTCGAGGTCGCCGACGACCCGTGCTTCGCGCTGCTCTCCTCGACCGGTCTGCTGGCCCGCTCCTCGGACGCCGAGCCGTTCACCTCCGGCTCGGCACGCACCAACCACGACGTGATCGCCTCGGTGGTCCCGGCGACCGTCCGCGGCCAGATCGGTGTGCTCACCTCCCACGGTCGTCTCGTACGCCTCGGGGTGCTGGACCTGCCGGCGCTGCCGCCGACCCACGGCGACCCGAACCTGTCCGGCGGCCTGCCGCTGTCCGCGCTGCTCGCGCTGGAGTCCGACGAGCGTGCGCTGGCGCTCACGACGCTCGCCACCGACGGTCCCGGCATCGCGCTCGGCACCAGGCTCGGCGTCGTCAAGCGGGTCAATCCCGAGGTGCTGCTCAACAAGGACGAGTGGGAGGTCATCAAGCTCGCCGACGGCGACGAGGTGGTCGGCGCGGCCCAGCTGCGCACCGGCACCGAGTCGCTGGTCTTCGTCACCTCCGACGCCCAGCTCCTGCACTTCCCGGCGGATGTCGTCCGCCCCCAGGGCCGCAGCGCCGGCGGGATGGCCGGCGTCCGGATGGCCCACGGGTCCAAGGTCGTCTTCTTCGGCGTCGTCTCCCCCGACGCTCCCGAAGGGGCCGCGGTCGTGACCGTCGCCGGGTCCTCGAGCGCTCTGCCCGGGACCGAGACCGGCTCGGTGAAGACCACGCCGTTCAGCGAGTACCCGGCCAAGGGCCGGGCCACCGGCGGCGTACGCGCGCACCGGTATCTCAAGGGCGAGGACTCGATCGTCTTCGCCTGGGTCGGCGCCGCTCCGGCGATGGCCGCTGCCGCTTCGGGGGCGCCGATCGACCTGCCCGAGATCGACCCGCGCCGTGACGGCTCCGGGGTGCCGCTGGAGCAGCCGATCGACGCCGTCGCCGGCCCCGTCGCCCACCGCTAGCTCGCTGGTCGAGCCGGACTCGTGAGGAACGAACGAATCCGTGTCGAGACCAACAGGCTCCCCTTCGCGCTCGATGGGAACCGTGTTGGTCTCGACACGCTCGGCCGCAGGCGGCCTCGCGGCTCGACCAGCGGTGGTCAGCGCAGCGCGATCGGGTTCACCGGGGCGCCGACTGCCCCGGTGACCCGCAGCGGTGCGGCGGTCAGCAGGAAGTCGTAGCGGCCGTCCTCCGCACACGCGGAGGCGAGGCCGTCGAGGTCCCACATCTCGCCCAGGAACAGCCCGAGGTGCGGGATGGCGACCTGGTGGAGCGGCTGGAAGGCATCGTCGAACTCGTTGGGCCGGACCTCGAACCCCCAGGTGTCGGTCGCGATCGCAGCGATCTCGGACCGGTGCAGCCAGTCGGCCGTGGTGAAGGAGAGGCCGGGAGCCGGCCCGCCGGCATAGCCACCCCAGCCCTCGCCGGCCGCGACGCCCCGGCGGGCCCGGGTCAGCTGACCGGTGCGTACGACGACGATGTCGCCGCGACCCACGGCCGCGCTCGCACCCTGTGCGGCGATCGTCAGGTCCAGGTGCTCCTCGGTGATGGCGAAGCCGTCGGGGAGCTCGCCGTCGGTCCCGACCGCGCGGCCGACGTCGAGCAGCACCCCGCGACCGCAGACCGCGTCGGCGACCGTCTCGATCCCGGTGACACCGTCGCCCAGCGAGGTGACCACCGTTTCCGCCGGGCGGCCGTTCCAGGCACGTCCGTGGTCGAAGATGTGGCCGAGCCCGTCCCACTGGGTCGAGCACTGCAGCGGCATCGCGATGACGTCGTCCGCACCGCCGATCCCGTGCGGGAACCCCTGGACACCGGTGACCGCGTCGGTGCCGGTGTCGAGCATGGTGTGCACCGGGTTCGTACGCCGCCGCCAGCCGTTCTGCGGCCCGTCCATGTCGAAGGGCAGCGAGAGCGAGTAGGACCGCCCGGTCTGCACCAGCCCCGCTGCCTCGACTCGTTTGGCATCGGTGAGGAAGTTCATCGTCCCGCGGACGTCGTCCTCGCCCCACCGCCCCCAGTTGGAGACCCGGGCGACCGTCTTCGCGATCTCGCCCTCGGGATCGGTCCGGTCCAGCTTCATAGGGTCCGGAGCCGTCACGAGGCGTCCAGCTCGGCGAAGGTGTCGGCGACCCAGTCGGCGATGAAGCCGATGACGTGCGGGAAGTGGTCCAGACCGATGTGCTCGGTGGCGCCCTCCTCAGGCGTGAAGATCCGCAGCTCGCGCTTGGGGCTGTTGACCGCCTGATCGAAGGAGCGATGCGCGTAGGAGAGCGGGATCTGGCGGTCGTTCTCCCCGTGCGCGATGAGGAACGGCACGGTGATCTCCTCGACCACGCCGTCGAGGTTGACCGACTCGGCGAAGTCGATGAAGGTGTCGATGTCGGGCTGCCCCCACACCCACAGCACGTGGTCCCAGTAGTGCGGCACCGGGTTCTCGCCCTCACGGTCGAGGCGTCGCTTCTGCACCGCACCCCAGTCATGGTTCGCACCCCAGGCCACGCACAGCGCGAGCCGCTTCTCGTACGCCGCGGCGCGAGGCGCGTAGTAGCCACCCAGCGACCAGCCCACCAGCCCGATCCGGTCGGCACGGACGTCCGGGCGCGTCTCGAGCCAGTCGACGCAGGCCGCGGCCCACGCCTCGGTGTCGACGCGAGCGGTGAGTCCGTCGAGACGCAGCGCCTCGCCGGCGCCGCCGCAGTCGACCATCAGCGTCGAGATGCCGCGGGCGGCGAGCTCGGTGTGGACGCCGGCACCGACCATCATCTCCTTGGTGGAGTCCAGACCGTTCCACACGATCATGACCGGCGCCGGCGTTCCGTCGCCGTGAGCCGGGTGGAAGTAGGCGGGAAGCGTAGTCTCGCGGCCATCCTCGACGTACGGGACGGCGACCTTGGTCGTCGGCTGGTCGAGCAGCTCGAAGGAGCGGACCAGCAGGTCGACGCTGCGCTGGTACTCGGCGTTGCGACCCGCGTCCTTCGCGCTCTGCATCCGCTCGGCCTGGGAGACGTAGACCGAGGCCCGGAACAGCTTCTGCCCGGCCGTACGCCGATGGCCGGCCTTCTCCGCCTCACCGGCCTGCTCCTCGAGCTGGTCGGCGACCCGCCGCCAGGCCGCCATGAACTCGGCGGTGCCCACGTCGGAGCCCTGCGCGGCCAGCTCCTTCAGCGGCCGGCAGGCGCGGTCAACCTCGTCGATCAGGCCGCCGGAGTTGAGCGTGGCGACCACACCCAGGTTCCACACGTAGTTGCCGGGAAAGTACTCGAACATCTCTTGTCCTCTTCTTGGTGGATATCAGCGCAGTCGGGCGGCGGAAGCGCGGCGCCGCACCGGCGGCAGCTCGGGCGCGGGCGGCGCGACGGCGACGGTGTTGGTGAGGGTGCCGAGCCCCTCGACCTCGAGAGTGACCACGTCACCGGGCTGGAGCGGCTTCGGCTCCTGGACGCCACGGCGACCCCAGAGCTCGGCCAGGCACCCGCCGTTGCCGACGGTGCCCGAGCCGAGGACGTCGCCGGCGACCACGCGGGAGTCGCGGGAGGCGTACGCGATCATCGTCTCGAAGGTCCAGCCCATGTGGGCGAGACGGTCGCGGCCGACCTCGACACCGTTGACCGACACCGTGCACAGCAGGTCGAGGAAGCCGTCCTCGTCCTGGTACGGCTCCAGCTCGTCGGCGGTCACGATCCACGGCCCGAGCGTGGTCGCGAAGTCCTTGCCTTTGGCCGGCCCGAGACCGACCTGCATCTCGCGACCCTGCAGGTCGCGGGCGGACCAGTCGTTGAGGATCGTGTAGCCGAAGACGTACGCCCCGGCCTCCTCGGGAGGGACCGACCGCCCCGCGGAGCCGACGACGACGGCGACCTCCAGCTCGAAGTCGCGGGCCCCGCAGGCCGCCGGGAAGGGGACCTCCGCGCCCGGTCCGAGGATCGCGTGCGGGTTGGTGAAGTAGAAGGCCGGGACGTCGTACCAGGCGTCCGGGACGCCCTCGGCGCCGTCGACGGAGCGGCGTACGCCCTCGACGTGCTCCTCGAAGGCGACGAAGTCACGGACCGAGGCCGGTTCCAGCGGGGCCAGCAGCTCGACCTCGGCGAGATCGAGAGGCTCCACCGCCCGGGCACGGTCGGCGGCGCGGTCGAGGGCGTCACGCCCAGCCGCGATCAGCGAGCGCATCGAGTGCTCCGCGGCGAACGGGTGCAGTTCACCCTCGGTCACCAGGCCGACGCGCGGCGCGCCAATGACATGGTCGCGGTAGGTGGCGAGCTTCATCGACCCTCCTCAGACCGGCGGGGCGACGAAGACGCCCTTGTCGGGATCGTTGAACGACTTGCCGGCGACCAGCTCGTCCATCGGGTTGGCGGTGCCCCACTGGTCGGAGACGTTCGGGTCGCTGAAGTCGTACAGATGCGGGTGCCAGTTGTCTTCCACGAGCTCCTCGAGCTCGGTGGTGTACTCGATGGTGTTTCCGTGCGGGTCCAGGAAGTAGCTGAAGGTGTTGTTGCCGGCCAGGTGGCGCCCCGGCCCCCAGATCTTCTCGACGCCGGCGCGCAGCAGCCGCCCGGTGCCACGCATGTACTCATCGATCCCGCGCATCTCGAACGAGGCGTGGTGCAGCGCGACATGCGGCCCGCGGGCGATCGCGAGGCTGTGATGGAACGTGTTCGTACGCAGGAACCACATCATCGAGCCCAGCCGCGGGTGCATCAGGGTGTCGGAGAGCGCGAAGCCGAGGTGGCGCTGGTAGAACGCCACGGTCTGCTCGGGGTTGGGCGAGTTGATGACGACGTGGGAGAGCTTGACCGGTACCGACTCGCCCTCCTCGATCTTCCGATGTTGACGCACGGCAACATCGCAGGAGACCTCGACCGTACGTCCGTCGTTGTCGAAGAAGCGGAAGCCGTAGCCGCCGCCCGGCGTCAGCACCGGGCCGGGCTCACTGACGAGCTTCACTCCGGCCCGGCCGAGGCGCTCGGCCATCGCGTCCACGTCGGCCGGGCTTGCCGCGCCGAAGGCGATCAGGTCCAGGCGCTTGTCGTCGGCTCGGCGCAGACGCACGGAGTAGTGCTCCGGGGAGCCCTCCGCGGCCAGGAACGCCAGGCCGGAGTCGGTGGTCTCGGCCTTGAGCTTCCAGGTGTTCGTGTAGAACTCCAGCTGCCGCTCGTAGTCCGGCACGGCCAGGTCGACGTGGCGCAGGTGGGTGATCAGCCGCTCGGCGGGCGGGGTCTCGATGACGGTCTCGGTCACGGTGTTCTCCTCGTGAGATGGGTGGGTCAGGCGGGCTGGGTGACGAGGGTGGCGACGCGGGCCATCAGCCCGGGTACGTCACCGCGCTCGCGTGCCTTCAGCCAGGTGCAGAGCTGGAGCGAGGCCTCGACGACGGCCTTCGCGCGCGGCAGCCGGCGCTCGGTGAACGCGGGCCAGACGGCATCCAGGTCGTCGCCCGCCGTGAGCAGCTCGGCGAGCACGGCAGCGTCCTCGAGCGCCTGGGCGGCGCCCTGGGCGAGGGTCGGCGGGCAGCTGTGGGCGGCGTCGCCGACGATCACGACCCGGCCCCGGTTCCACGCGCCGTCGACGACGTGGCTCTCGAAGTGGGTGTGGTTCACGCGCTCGGCGTCGGTCAGGGACGCACAGATCTCGTCCCACGGCCCGTGGTACGCCTCGGCGAGCCCACGCATCACCGCCAGCCCCTCCTCGGCCGACAGCCCGGACCGGTCCTGGGCGGGCTCGACGACGTAGGCGTAGAGGCTGTCCTCGGAGGTCGGGCAGAAGCCCGCGATGTAGGACGGTCCGCCGTAGATCAGGTCGGTGCGGGTGACCGAGGCGGGCCTGCCCGTGAAAGCGCGCCAGATGCCCATGCCGACCGGCTCGGGCTCGATGTCGATGCCGATGGCGCGCCGCGTCCACGACCTCACTCCATCGGCTCCGACGACGACGTCGTAGCGTCCTCGGGACCCGTCCACGAAGGTGACGTCGACGCCCGTCTCGTCCTGGTCGAGCGCCGTCGGAGCGACCCCGAAGCGCACCTTGGCGCCGGCCGCGACAGCCCGGTCGAGGAGGATCCGGGCGAGGGTCGGCCGATACATCCCGAGGGTGGCGGGCAGGTCCGGCCCACCGGTGCGGTGGTCCTCGAGCTCGACCAGCAGGGTGCCGGCCGGGTCGGGCGCCCGCAGCCCGAGGGTGTCGTAGCCAAAGCCCGCCGCGCGGACCTGGTCCCACACGCCCAGGTCGCGCAGCACCCGCAGCGCGTTGCCCTGGAGGGTGATCCCCGAGCCGAGGGCGGCGATGTCCGGCTTGGCCTCGACGAGGTCGACAGAGATGCCCTGCTCAGCGAGCAGGATCGCGGTCGCCGTCCCGGCGGTTCCGGCACCGATGACGAGAACCGAGCTGATGGCGGACATGAGGTCTCCCTGGATGTGCGAGCTGGTCAAGTGACGAGCACCACTCTGAACCGCACGCAACTATTCGGGAAGAGCAGATTTCCTATCCTGCCTATACACCGCGTTTATAGTCGGACCATGGCGACCGATCCGCTCCGCAACCTCGATCTCAACCTGCTGCCGTCCCTGGACGCACTGCTCGAGGAGCGCAACGTGACCCGCGCGGCAGCACGGCTGGGGCTGAGCCAGCCCGCGGTCTCGGCGGCCCTGCGCCGGCTCCGGCGCCACTTCGGCGACGAGCTCCTGGTGCGGACCGGCAACCGCTACGACCTCACCCCGCTCGCCGCCCAGCTCCGCGGTGCCACCACGACGGCGCTGGCTGGCGTACGCCGGGTCTTCGAAGCCGAGCCGGGGTTCGACCCGGCCACCTCGACCCGCGAGTTCACCGTGGTCGCCTCCGACTACTCCACGACCGTCCTCGGCGACCACCTCGCCACCGAGCTGGCCCGCGAGGCGCCCGGCGTACGGCTCCGGTTCCAGCTCCAGACCCACGCCGACGTCGATCAGGCGCCGGAGTCGCTGCGGCACGTGGACGGGATGGTCCTCCCCCACGGGTTCCTCCAGGATCTGCCCGCGGTCGAGCTCCACACCGACGGCTGGGTGCTGGTCGTCTCGGCCGACAACGCGGCCGTCGGGGACACGATCACGATGGCTGAGCTCGCCGAGATGCCATGGGTGGTCACCCACCACGCCCCGACCGCCTTCACCCCGGCCGTACGCCAGCTCAGCATGATCGGGGTCGAGCCCGACGTCCACGTGGTGACCGAGAGCTTCCTCCCGGTCCCGTTCCTGGTCGCCGGGACCCCGCGCGTCGCCTTGCTGCAGCGCCAGCTCGCCACCCGGCTGGCGAGCACCGCCGGCGTACGCATCCTCGACTGTCCCTGGGACGTGGTCCCGCTGAAAGAGGCGTTCTGGTGGCATTCCGCGCATCGCGCGGATCCGGCGCACGGCTGGCTGCGCGCGATGATGACGCGTGCGGCGGCGCGACTGGAGCAGTCGGACTGACGCCGGACTGATGCCGGACTATCGACGGGACTGATACCCGGCAGAAGCAAGTTTGGCTTCCGCAATACCTCCTGGATCTCCCACGATGCTGTGACTGCTGTCACACCGTCTCGGCCCGATCCATGGAGACCCCATGCCCGACACCCTCACGCCCGTCCGGCGAGCCGGACGCCCACAGGGCTTCCTGCTGATGTTCATGAGCTGCCTGCCGATTCTCGGCGCGGTACTGCTGGCTCCCGTCCTGCCACGCATGCAGGACCACTTCGGGGACAGTGGCGCCGCGACCGCGCTGGTGCCGCTCTCGCTCACCGTCCCCGCGCTGATGATCGCGCTGCTGGCGCCGTTCGCGGGCCGCATCGTGGACAGGTTCGGGCGCAAGCGGTTGCTGCTGACCGGCCTGGCGGTCTACGCCGTGTTCGGCACCGCGCCGCTGTGGCTGGACGGACTGGCCGCGATCGTGCTCAGCCGGGCGGGTGTCGGCGTCGCCGAGGCGGCGATCATGACCTGCTGCACCACGCTGATCTCCGACTACTTCTCCGGCACCGAGCGCGACCGCTGGCTCGGCATGCAGACCGTGTTCGCATCCCTGTCGGCGACGTTGTTCTTCGCCCTCGGCGGGGCGCTGGGCGCCCAGGACTGGCGCAACCCGTTCTGGCTCTACGCCTCCAGCCTGCTCTTCCTCGTCCTCGCCGCGGCGCTCATCTGGCAGCCCGCCGGCGAGAGCGCCCGGTCCGGGGAGCGCACTCCCCTCCCTCCGTTGCCCACCCGCGCCCTCGCGCTGCCGTGCGCGGTCACGTTCGTCGGCGGCATCGTCTTCTACACCCCGATCGTGGAGCTGCCCTATGTGCTCGACGCGGCCGGGATCACCGCCGTCCCCACCATCGGCGCGTTCACCGCACTCGCCTCGCTGGCCACGGCCGGTGGTGCGTACGCCTTCGGCCGGGTCTCCCGCCGCGGCACCGCCACGCTGCTGCCCATCGCCTTCGGGCTGGCCGGGACCGGTCTGGTCGTGCTCGGCGCCACGTCGTTGGTGCCGGTCATCGTGCTCGGCGCGGTCATCGCTTCGGCCGGCACGGGCCTGATGCTGCCCACCCTGCTCGTCTGGGCGCAGTCCGGCCTCACCTTCGAGCAGCGCGGCCGTGGCACCGGCCTGTGGACCGCCGCACTCTTTCTCGGCGAGTTCGTCTGTCCCCTCCTAGTCGTCGCCTTCACCGGTGCACTCGGCGGCCTCGGCGCCGCGGTCGCCCTCGTCGGCGCCATCGCCGTCGTCCTCGCCCTCCTCACCCGCCGTGTCCTCACCCGCGACGTAGCCGTCACCGCCTGATCCAGGGAGCCGATCCAGATGTGTCATGTCCTCCACGAGGCCGTCGCCTCGATCCCCTCGACCGACAGACGCCGACTGCTGTCGATGATCGGCCTCGGAGCCGTCGGCGCGGTGGCCGCGACAGCCATGGGTACGCCGGCAGCGTCCGCGACGTCCGCGACGAAGCGCCGCTCTACGGCACGGACCCGCGTGGTGCTGCTCGGCACCTCAGGCGGTCCGGCCGTGCTCGACGGCGGCCGGCACGGGGTCTCGACCGCGATCGCGTTCGAGGACCAGGTCTACGTCGTCGACCTCGGGGTCGGCGCCTTCGGCCGGCTGCAGCAGAGCGGCCTCGCCCCGGACACCGGCCTCGGGTCGGCGCTCTCCTGGGTGCGCGGCATCTTCTTCACCCACCTGCACAGCGACCACACCGTCGACTGGCCCACGACGTACGCCATCGGGTCGATGAACATCGTCGAGCGCTCCGGTCGGCCGATCCAGGTCTTCGGTCCGGCTCGGCGCGACACTCTCAGCCGGGTCTTCCCAACCACCCGTCCGGCGCCCGCCCTCGTCAACCCGGACGACCCGATGCCCGGGATCTCCTCGATGACCGGTCATCTGCGCAACGCGTTCGCCCAGGACTTCAACGATCGGCTGCGGGACAGCAACTTCCCCGACCCGGACACTCTCTTCGAGGTCCACGACATCGACCACTCGGCGCTGTGGACGATCGATCCCGAGGGCGTCCCGCCGCGGCTCGAGGCCCCGATCGAGGTCTGGAAGGACGGCGAGGTCACCGTGACAGCGACGCTTGTCGATCACCACCCCACTGCGCCGGCGTACGGCTATCGCTTCGACACCCCGGACGGGTCGGTCGTCGTCTCCGGAGACACCTGCGTGAGCCAGAACCTCATCGATCTGGCGCGCGGCGCGGACGTCCTCGTCCACGAGGTGATCGACCCCGAGTTCGTCGAACGGCTCACCGCGGCCCTACCGCCCGAGACCGCCGAAGCGCTCCGCAAGCATCTGCTGGAGTCGCACACCACCATCGAGCAGGTCGGCCGTGACGTCGCCGAACCGGCCGGCGTCGGCACCCTCGCCCTGTCCCATCTCGTCCCCGGCAACAACCCCTCCGCACGCTGGCGCAAGGCCCAGCGCGGCTTCTCCGGCGACCTGGTGATCGGTGAGGACCTGACGGTGGTCCCGGTCGGTCGCGCTCGCTGGAACAACTGACCCTCGCCCCGATCCGCCGGACCTGAGAGAAGGAACACTCCATGCCCTCATCAACCCATCGCCCACTGGCGATCTCGACCGACCGTCGCCGGTTCCTCACCATGGCCGGAGCAGGGACTGCCGCCGCTGCCGTGCGGCCTGTCCTTGGTGCCGTCCCCGCCGAGGCCACGCCTGCTTCTTCGTCGGCGCGACGCAGCGTCGAGGTGTCGTCGGGGTGGGCTTTCCATCTCGGGAAGAGCGCCGACGAAGCAGCGTGGGACGAAGTGGACCTGCCCCACACCTGGAACGCGTTCGACGCCCAGGACGGCGGTGGTGACTACTACCGCGGCACCGGCTGGTACCGCCGCCGCGTGCAGGTGCCGGCTCAGCTGCGCGGGCGGGAGCTGTTCCTCGAGTTCGGCGGGGCAGGCCAGGTGACCGAGGTGTATGTCAACGGTGCTCTGGTCGGTGCACACGCCGGCGCGTTCGGGCGGTTCCGGGTCGAGGTCACCGAAGCCCTTGGAAGCGGGGGAACGGTCGCCGTGAAGGTGGACAACACCTCACGCCCTGACGTGGCGCCGCTCGCCGGAGACTTCAACGTCTACGGAGGCCTCTACCGCGGCGTACGCCTCATCGGGACCGCCCGCTCCCACCTCGACCTGCTCGACTCGGGGGGATCCGGGGTGATCATCCGGCAACGCTCGCTCACCGACGCGCTGGCCGTCGTCGAGGTGACCTCGCGGGTCGTGAACCCAGCAGGCACCGACGTGGTCACCCGGGTGATCGACCGACGCGGACGGACAGTCGCGACGTGCACCTCCCCCGCAGCCGAGACGGTCCGTCAGGTCGTGGACATCTCCCGCCCGCACCGATGGGATGGGCCGACCGACCCTTATCTGTACACCCTCGAGGTGTCCGTGGTGCGTGAGGGAAAGGTGCTCGACGCCGTGGCGGAGCCGTTGGGGCTGCGTACGATCGACATCGACGCCAACCTCGGTCTGCTCCTCAACGGGCGTCCCCACCGGATCCACGGCGTCAACCGCCACCAGGACCGGGCCGACCAAGGCTGGGCGATCTCGCGGGAGCAGACCGTCGAGGACTTCGCGCTGATGCGGGAGATGGGCGTCACCGCCGTCCGCCTCGCCCACTATCCCCAGGACGGCTTCGTCTACGCCCTCGCCGACCGGCACGGGATCCTGCTCTACTCCGAGGTGCCCTATGTCGGCGGCGTGCCCAGCCCGCCCGGTTCCAATGACAGCCCGGAGCTCACCGCCAACCTGGTCGCCCAGGCGCGCGAGATGGTTCGCGGTCTCGGCAACCATCCCTCCGTCGCATGGTGGGGCATCGGCAACGAGCTCGGCGACACCACCCACGTCAATGCGAACCTCGCCGCGATCGAGGAGACGATCAAGGCCGAGGACCCGACCCGGCACACCTCCTACGCCCACCTCAGCGGCTTCTACCCCAACGAGTCCGGCGTGCTCGACCATGCCGACCTGTCGGGCTACAACCGTTACGACGGCTGGTACGCCGGCACCCCCGCCGACTTCGGCCGCTGGGCCGACGCGCTGCACGCCGGCGACCGGGCGCGCCGCCTCGGCATCACCGAGTACGGCGCCGGCGCGAGCGTCCTGCAGCACCAGGAGTGGCCCGGTGTCGCGGGTGGTCTCGACACCAGCGCCCCGCACCCCGAGGAGTATCAGGCCTACCACCACTCCCAGCTCTGGCCGCAGATTGCGGCGCGGCCCTATCTGTGGGGGTCGTTCGTCTGGGCCATGTTCGACTTCGCCAGCGACGCCCGACACGAGGGTGACGCCCACGGCCTCAACGACAAGGGCCTGGTGACGTACGACCGCAGCACCTGCAAGGCGGCCTTCTACTACTTCCGTTCGGCATGGACCCGCACCCCTACGTTGCGGCTGGTCGAGCGCGGGTGGACAGAGAGGACCGAGGCGGCGACGACGGTGCACGTCTTCTCCAACGCCGACGAGGTGACCCTGCGTCTGAACGGCAGGGTCGTGGGGACGGTGGCGGTGGAGAACCACACCGCCGCGTTCCCGTTGACCCTGCGTACCGGCATCAATCGGGTCATCGCCACCGCTTTCTCGAACGGCCGGCGCGTCACCGACGAGGCGAACTGGACACTGTGACGGATGCGCTGCTGTGGCGAGGTCATCTTCTGATCCGGGAGGGTTATGAACCGGCATCCCCCGGGGTACCGGGTCCGTCATTCACTGCAGAGGGAGCGGGTCATGACAACTGCCGTCACATCTGTCGCCGTCGCCGCGGGCCGAACCGTCCGTCCTGAGCCCCGCATCGTCAGGTGATGTCCGGTTCCACCGTGGCCACGCGCCGTGGAGCACAGGCGGCGGCACCTGTAGCGGGGCGTGCGGCTCGGCTCCGCGCGCACGTCCGCCGGCTTCCGTGGGGTCAGGCCCTGACGGCGGCGGTCGCGGGTGCCATCGCCTTCGGGGTCGGTGCGGTCTTCCCCGGGCCGGCGGGCGAGTTCCCCTACTACGCGCCCTTGGGGGCCGTGGTGGCGATGTCCTCGACCGTGCTGGGCTCGGTTCGCAAGTCCGTCCAGAGCATCCTCAGCATCTGGCTGGGCTCGGCCATCGCACTGGCTATCGGGGCGGTCCTCTCGCCGGGGCCCGTGACGGTGGCCCTGGTGATCGGGCTGGGGACGATCGTCGGGAGCTGGGACCGGCTCGACGACACCGGCCATTGGGTCCCGACGGCGGCCCTGTTCGTGCTGATCATCGGAACCGGCGATCCCGTGGCGTTCGTGAGCGCCTTCGGCGGCCTCACCCTGATCGGGACGGCGATCGGGGTCGCGATGACGATGCTGTTCCCACAGCTGCCTCTCGCGCCCGCGGAGCGGGCGATGGGCGATGTCCGTAGCGAGGTGCTCGTCCAGCTCCGGCGACTGGCACATGCCCTGCAACGGGACCGGCCACCGACAGAGGATCAGTGGAGCGAGTTCCTGACCCAGCTGGTGCCGACCCTGCAGACCATGCGCGCCGCGAGGCAGCTCGTCCTCGATGCGTCCCGCGCCAACGTGCGGCGGGAGCACCACCGAGACCGTCTGGAAAGACAGCTCGAGCAGGCAGCGAGCCTCGAGCGGGTGTGCCTTCTGGTCGAGGAGCTCACCCAGCTCCTGGAAGAGGAGGAGCGGGCGGAGAACGATCAGCTCGGTCTGGGTGCAGAGCTGCGCCCTCCGACGGCGCGAGCACTGCTCGCTCTCGCAAATCTGGTGGAGTCGGGAGACGGGCGCACCGCCGACCCCGAGGCCAAGACGGAGGCACAAGATGCCCTGGCCGAGCTCGTCGACCAGATCCATGACGTACGTGGGGGCGGATCCTCGGATGAGGACCTCTTCACCGCCGGCAGCATCGTCACCACCATCCGCCGGTGCCTGGAGACTCCACGCCCGGTCCACCGATGAGGCGACCTGGGCACCACGAGGGTTGCGGGGCGTGGCATTCTGAGCCGCATGCCACTGACCCTGCCCCGCCTCGCCTTCGCTCTCATCGCCCTTCTGGCCGCGCTTCTCGTGATGACCTCGTGCGGTGACGAGGACCCGGCCAAGGGACGGACACCGCAGCAGGTGCTCGCCGCGGCGCAGAAGAACCTCGACGAGACGAGCGGGATCAACTTCTCGATCGCCTCCGACGACCTGCCCGAGGGCATCACGACGCTGAAGGCGGCGACCGGGACGCTGACCCGCGAGCCCGCGTTCGAGGGCACGCTCACGGTGCCGGTGATGGGCGCCGAGGCGCAGGTCGAGGTGGTATCGGTCGACGGCGTCGTCTACGCGAAGCTGCCGTTCACGACCACCTTCCAGGTGCTCGACCCGGCCGACTACGGCGTTCCCGACCCGGCCGCGCTGATCGCGCCGACGACCGGCATCTCCTCGCTGCTCGCCGCGACCGAGGACGTGAAGATCGGCAAGTCGGTGCGTGGCGGCGCCGACAACGACGAGATCTACTCGACCTACACCGGCACGCTCCCGGACACCGCGGTCCAGAAGATCCTCGCCGGTGCGACCGGCGACTTCGACGTCACCTACATCATCAACGACTCCGACGAGCTCACCGAGGCCACCATCAAGGGCAACTTCAGCGGTGAGGGCGAGGCGGCGTACTCCTACACGATCGACGTGACCGAGTACGGCGTCGAGAAGGAGATCACCAAGCCGTGAGGGCAGTCCTGTGTCTGGCGGCCGTCGCGGTGGCGTTCGCCGCCGCGGACACCTATGTCGTCGTGCTGGCGCTGCCGGACATGATGGCGGGTGTCGGGCTCTCGATCGAGGAGCTGCAGCGGGCAGCGCCGTTGATCTCCGGGTTCCTGCTGGGCTATGTGGCGGTGCTGCCGCTGATCGGACGCCTCGCCGACCTCCTCGGGCACCTGCCCGTGCTCGTCGGCGGGCTGGTCGTCTTCGCGTTCGGCTCGTTCCTGACGGCGCTGTCGTGGGACCTGTCCGCGATGGTGGTCGGCCGGTTCTTCCAGGGGCTGGGCGGTGGCGCGCTGGTGCCGGCGACCCTCGCGCTGGTCGCGGCGCTCTACCCCGCTGAGCGACGTGGGGTTCCGCTCGGGCTGGTCTCGGCGGTCCAGGAGCTCGGCTCGGTGCTCGGGCCGCTCGTCGGTGCGGCCGTGCTCGCCGTCGCGGACTGGCGCGCGATCTTCGTGCTCAACCTCGTGGTCGGCCTCGTGCTGGCGGTGGCGATCCGGGGGCTGGGCCGCTCGGACGCCGCGCGGGGCCGCCCACGACGACCTGACGTGATCGCGCTGCTGCTGTTGCTGGTCGCCGGCGCGGCGTTCGTGCTGCTGGCGATCGAGCCGACAGCCCTGGTCCAGGACCTGACCTGGGGCGCGCTCTACGTTCCCGCGGCCGGAGCGACCCGCTGGCTGACCCCGCTGGGCCTGGTCACGATCATCGCCACCGTCGGGTTCTTGGTGAAGTGCGGCCTGCGGCCGGGCGTACGCCGCGTGCTCGGCCGGATCGTCGCCGAGGTCGACCTCCTCGGGGCGCTGCTGCTCTCGTTCGCCCTGGCCGGGGTGATCCTGGCCTTCGCGACCGCCGACCCCGAGGTGGCGGTCTTCTCCGAACAGGGCACCTGGTACCTGGTCGCCGGCGGGCTGGCGCTGCTCGGCTTCGTCTTCCATCTGCGCCGGGCGCAGGACCCGATCGTGCCCCGCGGCGCGTTCGCCCGGACGCCGGCGTGGGGATCGGTGCTGATCTCGTTCTTCGTCGGCGCCGCACTCGTGGCGGCGCTGATCGACGTGCCGCTCTTCGCCCGCACCACGATCTACGGCGACAGCCAACTGAAGGCGGCCCTGGTGCTGCTGGAGTTCCTGATCGCGCTGCCGGTGGGTGCGGTCGCGGGCGGCTTCCTCACCCGGCGACTGCCGGCGGGGGTGATCGCGGGTGGCGGGATGCTGCTGGCCGCGGTGGCGTTCGTGCTCATGGCCCGTTGGGACGCCGACGCGCTGCGCTCGCTGTCGGCGACCGTCGTGCTCGTCGCGGGCGGCCTCGGCTTCGGCCTCGCCCTGGCGCCGGTCAACGCGGCGATACTGGCCACGACCGAGCAGTCGATGCACGGCCTGACCACCTCCTTCACCGTCGTGGCCCGCATGGTCGGCATGTTGGTCGGCATCTCGGCGCTGACCACGATCGGCCTGCGCAGCTACTACGCCGCCCAGGCAGACCTGCCGTCGCTGTCGTCGGTGTGCACCGGAGGCGGCATGTGCGAGGACTATCAGGACCTGCTCATCGGCGCCGCCATCGCCCAGGAGCACACCGTCTTCGCCGGCGCCGCGGTCTGCGCCGGGATCGCCGCGCTGCTCTCGATGCTGCTGCTGCGGGGCGCGCCGACACGTGCACTGTCGCCGAGCGCGACCGTCACCGCGTTGTAGGAGTCACGTCTCCACGTACTCCGGGCGGGTGGATCCCATCCGCTCGTGGGTCCTGTTCCGCCGGCCGGCGGACCGCTCGACGACGCCGAGCGCCGCCCCGAGGCCGAAGGCCGGCATGTTGCCGTAGAGCGTCTCGACCTGGTCGGCGGGGACCCGGTAGGTCTCGTGCCAGATCCCGATGTCGCCGGTCGAGGCCGCGCGCCGGTTGAAGGCGGCCCAGGCGGGCGCATGCGAGAGCGCCGGGTCCTTGGCGAACCGGCCGAGCTCCTCGACGCTGCGCCAGTACTGCACCGTCAGCAGCGACCGACCCGACCAGTAGCTGCGTGCCGAGAGCAGGCCGAGGTCGCGGTTCTTGGCGAGCTCGGCGAGCATCCGCGGCATCGCGACGAACACCGGGAACCAGCTGCGCACCTTGCGCCACCGGTGGATGTGCATCCCGATCAGGAACACGACGACCTCGTCCGTTCCGACATCGGCGACGCTGTGCCCGGGCGTGACGCCGTCCGGAACGTTCTCAGGAGCCTCCCGATAGGCCCGGGCGATCTTCGACATTCCCGTCCCCCTTGACTGGATAGCGATAGTATCTAGTCTAGGATAGTGCTCCTATCCAGCAGCGCTGTCAACAAGTTCCCGGAGGAACGATGCGGATCTCCGAGCTGGCCGACTCGACCGGCGTGAGCGTCGCGACCATCAAGTACTACGTCCGCGAGGGCCTCCTCTCCCCCGGCAGGAAGATCTCCGAGCGCCTGGCCGACTACGACGGCCGGCACGTACGCCGCCTGCGCCTGCTCCGTGTCCTGCGCGATGTCGGTGCCGTGCCCGTCGGGGCGCTCAAGGTGCTCGTCGACGTGGCCCAGGACCGGACCGCATCGGTGCACGACATGTTCGGTGAGGCCTGCGACGCGCTCCGCACCGAGACGACCATCCTCGGGGTCCGCGACGACCACACGCGGCACCTCGCCGACCAGATCGTCGACCAGGCGGGGTGGACGAAGGTGCGACCGGACGCACCCGAGCGCGACCACCTGGCCGGCATCATCAAGGTCATCCTGGACAGCGGACTCCCCACCGACCCCGAGGGCGCGGCGACCTACCTCCCCCTCGTCGACGCGATCGCCGCCTACGAGCTCGACCAGATCGACGACACCCAGGACCGCGAGGCGATGATGGAGCAGATGGTCCTGGGGCAGGTCGTGCTCGGGGAGTTCCTGCTCTGCCTGCGCCGCCTGGCCCACGAGCACCACAGCGCTCTGCGATTCGCCGAGCGCAGCTGAGCGAGTCGGCCGGGGCGTACGCGCTCAGGAGCCGCTGGTGACCCTGTCCCTCACACCCGTCACGCCGAACGAGTGGGCACAGTGGGCGCAGCAGAACATGTGCTCCTCGTTCTGCACCCCGTGCCCGAGGATGCGGCTACCGCAGTTGACGCACACGGGCGCGATCACCGACACGGCGCACTCGATCGAGTCGAAGACATGATGCTCCCCGGAGGCCGTCGTCACCTCGAAGCTCTCGTCGTAGTCGTTGCCGCATGTGGCGCACTTACCCATGGTCGTTCCTTTCGTCTTCGCTTCACGCTGGACGCCACCCGGCCCGGGGCCCCTGAGGGGCACCGGGCCGCATGGTGTCTATGTGAAGATGCTGACGCCACCAGGGCCGACCAACAGGCCGACGATGATGAGGACTGCTCCCCAAAGAATCTGGCCACGGACCAGCGCCAAGATGCCGCCGATAACCAGGACTGCCGCGATCAGCCAGAGAATTAGTGCCATGTGGATCTCACCTCGTGTGTAGTTGTTGTGGGGGATGCTCAGACCTTGTCGTCCGAGCGGCTACGGAGCAGGGGCTTCGTTTCTCGGCACCCTGCACGGAGTTGGCCTGCGGATCACTCCTCATGATTTCTCTTGTTCGTACACTCCTCCCGGTACCCAGTTCGCGCGGCTGTAAACCCTCCTTACGGCAAACCTTCAGGAGAGCGCGAACCTCTCCCATGAGCGGTGGGCGGCGAGCAGGTCGGGAAGCTCGGCTGCTGCCACCGAGGCGGACTCCTCGGCCTTGACCCCCGGCGCGGGGACCGTGATCCCCGCCGTCGCGACGGCCTCGACCCCGTCGCCCCAGGTCAGCAGCGCCTTGCCGTGACGGAAGATCTCCTCGATCAGCAGCAGCACGTGCACGTCCGAGGCGACGGCTGCGGTGCCGTCAGCGACCACGAGCGCGTCGAACTCGACGGAACGAGCGGTCGAGAACGTACGCTGCACGGCCACCTCACCGCCGAGCGGCGCGGCCGTCGGCGCGATGAGCGCCGGCGTCATCCCCGAGCCGAGAAGCGCCGTCCGCAGCCCGTCGACCTCGTCGGCCGGGCTGTCGGGGCTGACGAGGATCCCGACGACCCGACCGTCCGGCGGGAAGGAGCCGCCGAGCATCGACAGGGCCGGACTCGGCTCCGGGTCAGGCAGCTCGCTCGTCGGCGAGGGCGCCGGCAGGCCGAGGGCGGTGGCGACGCCGTCACACAGGTCAGGGGCGATCTCGGCCAGGCACTGCAGCTGTCGCTCCCGGATCGCCTGTTCGTGGACCTTGCCCAGCTCGAAGGCGTACGCCGCGGTGATGTGCTGCTTCTCGACCGGTGTCATCGACACCCAGAAGAGCCGCGCCTGGCTGAAGTGGTCGTCGAACGAGGCCGGCTGGGTGCGCTGCTTGGTCGTCTCGGGCACCGTCACCGGGTTGTCCAGGAAGGCTCCTTGCGGGTCGCCTGCCAGGAACGGACAGCCGCCGTCGAGCGAGTTGGGGTGGTAGGGCGCGACGCCGCTGTGGACCTCGTCCTGATGGAACCCGTCGCGCAGCATGTCGTTGACCGGCGCGTGCGGCCGGTTGATCGGGATCTGGTTGAAGTTCGGCCCGCCGAGCCTGGTCAGCTGGGTGTCGACGTAGGAGAAGAGCCGCGCCTGCATCAGGGAGTCGTCGGTGACGTCGATGCCGGGCACGAGGTTGCCGACGTGGAAGGCGACCTGCTCGGTCTCGGCGAAGTAGTTGGTGGGATTCCGGTCGAGGACCAGGCGTCCGATCCTCTGGACCGGCGCGATCTCCTCGGGAACCAGCTTGGTCGGGTCGAGCAGGTCGATCCCTTCGTACGTCTGCTCCGGGGTGTCCGGGAAGACCTGGATGCCCAGCTCCCACTCCGGGTAGGCGCCGGCCTCGATCGCGTCGGCGAGGTCGCGGCGGTGGAAGTCCGGGTCGAACCCGCCGAGCATCTGGGCCTCCTCCCAGAGCAGACCGTGCACGCCGAGCTTCGGCTTCCAGTGGAACTTGACCAGGCTCGTCCTCCCCTCGGCGTTGACGAGCCGGAAGGTGTGGACACCGAAGCCCTCCATCATCCGGTAGGAGCGGGGGATGCCGCGGTCGGACATGTTCCACAGCGTGTGGTGCTGGGCCTCGGTGTGCAGCGAGACGAAGTCCCAGAAGGTGTCGTGCGCCGACTGGGCCTGCGGGATCTCACGGTCGGGGTGCGGCTTGCCGGCGTGGATGACGTCGGGGAACTTGATCCCGTCCTGGATGAAGAAGACCGGGATGTTGTTGCCGACGAGGTCGAAGGTGCCCTCCTCGGTGTAGAACTTCGTCGCGAACCCGCGGGTGTCGCGCACCGTGTCCGCGCTGCCGCGCGAACCCAGCACCGTGGAGAACCGCACGAAGACCGGCGTCTCCCGGCCCTCGGCGAGGAAGCCGGCGCTGGTCACGGTCTCGGCCGTTCCGTACGCCGTAAAGGTGCCGTGCGCACCGGCTCCGCGGGCATGGACGACGCGTTCAGGAATCCGCTCGTGGTCGAAGTGGGTGATCTTCTCGCGCAGATGGTGGTCCTGGAGCAGGGTCGGGCCGCGCTCGCCCGCCTTGAGGGACTTGTCGGTCTCACGCAGGCGCACACCGCCCGAGGTGGTCAGCCACTCGGTCTGCTCGGAGGCGCCGGGGCTCGGCGTGTCGGTCATAGCGGTCCTTCGGTCGGGGACAGAGGTCGAACGCCCCGTACCCGCGCCGACGCCTCACGATGCCCGGATCACCTCGGGCCGGTGGCGACCCACCGGAGCACGTCGTCCCACTCGTCGAGGAACCGCTCCAGGCCGTAGCGCTTTCTCGCATATCGACGCCCGATCAGCCCGGCCTCCTCGGCGACGTCGGGGTCCTTCATCAGGTGGCGTACGGCCGGGACGATCTCGTCGCGGCGGGTGGTGACGAAGCCAGCCTCGTGCGGCACCGCGAGCGGGGTCTCGGTCATGGCCAGGGCGACGACAGGCATGCCCAGATGCATCGCTTCCAACAGGGAGAGACCCAGCGAGGTCCAGCGGTTGAGGTGGACGTAGACGCGTCGTCGCGGAAGGTGGTCGTGCAGATCCTGCTGCGACAAGTCCTCGTATGTCCGAAGACCCTCGCAGGCGGGCAGGCGCTCGACGCGCATGCCGAAGACATCGGCGCCGACGCCCTCGGCCAGCGCCGGGATCAGGTCGGCGCCGACCGAGCGGCCGCGGCGTACCGGATCGTTGACGACCACTCCGGCGCGCTCGATGTCGCCGGTGTAGCGGCGGCCCGGGTCGACGATGCCATGCTCGATCACGGTGGTCGGGGTGCCGGTGCAGTCCCAGACGAGATCGTTGAAGCCGGTCACGTGCACGATCGGGATACCTCCGCCCGCCATCGGATGACGGGTGTCAGGGACCCCACCGGCGGGAGTGTTGTGCTCCAGGTAGACCGCGGGTACGTCGCGCCCCGGACGGCGTCCGCCGAGCCACTTCTCGGCCAGCTCGACCTCGTGCGGACGCTGCAGGACGACGACGTCGACCTCCTCGTCGGCAAGCGCCTCGATGCCCACCTGGCGGGCCGACGTCGGCCACTCGCAGGTGCGAGAGCGACCCTGCCCGTCGGGGCCGCGGTCAGGGCTGATGGGGAGGATGTAGTCATGGCGACCGCGCACGAACGCCGTCGTCCAGGCCGCGCGCACGTGCCAGGTCAGGATTCTCATTCCCTCTCGGTGCCCCGGAGTGCCGTCGGTGATGCTGCGAGGGGACAAGTCTTCACCCGCTCACCCCAAAGGGTGGTTGCGCCGACGTCGTCGCGCACCCACGGGGGTGAAGTTGGCACCGGAGCCGTTGGGAGTGGGTCGATTCGGGCACTACCTACACATGACGACGACAACTTTCGAGACAGACCTACCCCGAGCCGAGCGACAGCGTCTGACCTCAGAGCTGTTGGCGGAGGCACATACAGCTGAAGGCGAGGAGCGGGACCGAATCCTCGAGGAGGTGATCCTGCTCAACGCCGCGGTCGCCCGCTCGATCGCGCACCGCTACACCGGCCGAGGCATCCCCCGTGCCGATCTCGAGCAGGTGGCGTACATCGCCTTGGTCCGTGCCGCGAAGAGCTTCCATCCTGATCGCGCCGACGACTTCCTCACCTATGCCGTGCCGACGATCCGCGGTGAGGTGAAGCGCTGGTTCCGTGACCACGGCTGGACGGTGCGGCCGCCGCGCCCCATCCAGGAGCTGCAGGGAACACTGCTGCGGATCGGGTCGGAGCGGGGCACCCTATCCACCTCCGAGCTGGCCGAGATCGCCCACGTCCCGGAGCAGAAAGTGCGCGAGGCGCTCGACGCCCGAGGCTGCTTCACCCCGTCCTCCCTGGATGCGCCGCTGCGCCCCGGCCAGGACCAGTCCTCGGCCGACGCGACCATCGGCGACATGCTGCCCGGCACCGACGGCGGGATGGCCGACTGCGAGACCCGACTGTCGCTGGAACAGGCGATCAGTTCCCTGTCCCCGCGCGATCAGGTCGTGGTGAGGCTGCGCTTCGTCGAGGACCGTAACCAGGTTGAGATCGGCGAGGCCATCGGCGTCACCCAGACCCAGGTCTCCCGGATCCTGACCCGGGTCATCGACGAGCTGCGTGGCCAGCTCGAAGACCTAGGAATCGCCGCATGACCTGCACCCACAACGGGTACGGACGAAGAGAGCCGACCCCGACACAAGGAGATCTGGCATGACGTACTCAACGATCACCGGCGAACGCACCGACACCGCCCAGCGCTCGCTGTGGAACGGCACGACGCCCAAGACCAAGTGGCAGGAGTCGTCCTGGGGCAAGCGGATCGCGGCCGTCGCCGCGTTCGCGGCGCCGATCGTGATGGCCGTCGCCACCACCGTCATCCGCAAGAAGGGCACCGACGCCGTGCTGCGACGGATCAAGGGAGGCAAGAAGAAGTGAGGACCAAACGGAACCTCTTCACCTTTGCGCTGGGCGGAGTGGCCGGCTACCTCGTCGGCCGCTACCCCCACGAGACCATCGAGAAGGTACGCAGCGGAGCGGGCACGACCGTCGGCCTGGCCCGTGAGCGGATCGGCATGATCTCCGAGGCCGTCCCGTTCGCGCGGGCCGGCGACCACCGCGCCGTCACCACACAGCCCCCGGAGACCGGCGACGACGTCATCGACCGCACCTCGACCGCGTACGTCTCTCGTCCGCACCCCTGATTCCGCGTATGGATCCGCAGACGGAATGGCCGCCGACCCTGTCCTGACGGGTCGGCGGCCATTCTCCGTGGGAACAGCGCAGAGCTAGCGCCCCACAGCCTTCTCGAGCTCAGCCTTGTTCATCTTCGAACGTCCCTTGACGTTCTTGTCCTTGGCCTCCTCGTACAGCTGGGCCTTGGTTCGCCCGCCCGAGCCGCGGTGACTGCGTAAGCCACCGCGGCGGCCTGAGGAGATGTCCTTGGTCGAGGTGCGGCTGCGTTCGCGGGACTCTCCGCCGCGGGCGCGCTCCTTGTTCACCGTACGAGCCGCGATCTCCTCGGCGGTGTCCTCGTTCTCACCACGCTCGAGCAGACCTTCCTTGATGTGCTCGTACTGTCGTTCTCTCTTCTTGCTCCAGGCACGCTGTGGCATATCAACTCTTCCTTCCCGGCTGATCGAAGCGCTCCTCGTCATCGGCGACGCGCTTGTTGCGGCGGGCGTCGTAGAGCCAGGCGGCGACGCCGACCAGCACGACGATCGCCCCGATCACGGTGAAGATGACGGCTTGGGTAGTCATGTCTTCCGGTACCCACCACCTGCACCGGTTACGCGGCGACGGCGACCCGCATGCTGCGGATGATCCGGGCCAGGGCGCGGGAGACCTGCGCCTGGGTGGCATTGATCTTCTCGCCGACCTCGGCCTGGGTCAGGCCGTCGACGAAGCGCAGCCGCAGGATCCTCAGGTCCCTCTCGCAGAGATCGCCGATCGCCTCCCCCACCAGCACCCGCGCCTCGGCGCGGTCGAAGCCAGGGTCGGCCTCGCCGTAGTGCTCGACGAGCGAGTCCCACCCGTCGTCCACCCGCTCCGGGGGTGCACAGCGAGCGAGGTCCCGGAAGCAGCGACGCATCTCGCCCTTGGCCATCGGTACGGCATAGCTCAGGAACGCGCCCTGCGCGGGGTCGTAGAGGCGGGCCGCCTTCACCAGCCCCATGTGCGCGGCCTGGCGAAGGTCGTCGGCCTCGACACCGCGGCCCGAGTAGCGGGCGGCCAGCGAGCGTGCCACCGGGAGGTGGCGTACGACCAGATCTTCCTGCTGAAGGGGAGGCAGCGGCGATGCTTCCGGTGTCCTGTCCATGATTCGAGTCTGTCGCGCGGACCAGCCAGATATCCACGCTCAGGGGAGAAATGGCCCTCAGGGGTGAGCTCAGCCCCCACAGCACACTCACCCCTGAGGGTTAGAACCGCGGTCCCGGGTCAGTTGCCGAGACCGCGGCACCGACAGTGCGGACGTGGTGTCACTCCCCCAGGACGTAGCAGGGAGAAGTCACCCAGCCTGCTCTGTCGACACGGTGTCGGTAACCATCCTGGCCCCCACGGATGCGCCCGATTCCACGGAATTCTCGTCGGGTGGCGCGAACCCGTGGGTGATCGACCAGCTGACCGCCTGGCTGCGGGTGGTGACCTCGATCTTTCGGTAGGCCTGTCGGATGTGGCTCTTGAGCGTGTTCACGCTCAGAACGAGCTTGGCGGCGATCTCCTTGTTGGACAGTCCCTGGGTGATCAGCGCGAGCACCTCGACCTCGCGCGTGGTGAGCCCGGCGACCGTGCCGAGCCGGTCCTGGCGCTCCCCCAACGGCTCCCCGGCGGCGGTGAGCTCGATGGCGCGTACGAGCTCACCGGCGTGCACACTCATCGAGACCCAGGCCTTGGCACCGAGCGAGTAGGCCTTGACGCGCAGGTCGGGGCGCATGTCGCGGCTGAAGATCAGCACCTTGGCATCGGTCTCCTGCAGCAGATGCACGAGGTCGGACCCGTCGGCCAGATGCAGACCGAGAGTGTCGTAGAGGATCACGTCGACACCCTGCGCACGGCTGCGCACGGACGGAAGCGCCGTCACGACCAAGCGGTCAGGATAGTCCGCGAGCATGCTGGTGAGCCCCCGCATGACAACTTCCTGCGGACTGACCACCGCAACCCGCAAAAACCCCGCCCTCATCACTCCTGAACCTTCTCAGATCGGTGGTCGGTTGGACAGGTGTATGGGCAGAACACGCCGCGGGTACCTGTCTCATGTCCACAGAACCTGAGACAGGAGCAGCACATGTCCCATGTGACCGACGATCTCAAGAGGGCCTCCGACCTACCCGAGGGTGACGTGATCAGGGTCCTGCTGCAGCAGCACGCCGGCATCCGGCAGCTCTGCGCGACGGTGGCGAACTCCGAGGGCCCGGCCAAGCGCCAGGCGTTCGACGATCTCCGGGTCCTGCTCGCGGTGCACGAGACCGCCGAGGAGATCGCCGTCCATCCGGTCACCTCGACCCATGGTGGCGAGACGCTCGCCTCGGCGCTCAACGCCGACGAGAAGGAGGCGATCGAGATGCTGGCCCGGCTCGAGGGTGTCGGTGTCGACAGCCCCGAGTTCGACGAGACGTTCCCGATCTTCCGGATCGCGGTCGAGCAGCACGTCGAGGAGGAGGAGCGTGTCGAGTTCCCGCTGCTTCTCAGCGAGATCGACGAGACGGCGCGTCACATGATGGCCAAGCGGCTCACGGCGACCGAGCTGGTCGCACCGACCCACCCTCACCCCGGCTCGGCCGGATCGGTGCCCAAGCAGCTGGCCACCATGCCGTTCCACTCCATCGTGGACCGTGTCAAGGACGCGCTGAGCCGTTCGTGACGTGGCACAGTGGATGCCGGACGGCATCGACGACATCATCGAAGTCTTCAGATGGGAGCAGAACCATGGTCGAGAAGGAAACCAAGGATCCGGAGACCGGCGCGGACGAGAGCACCGAGTCCCCGATCCCCTTCCCCACCCCCGAGCGGGTCGTGGAGGAAGGCGAGGAGCGCGATCGCCAGGACGAGACCGAGGAAGAGACCTTCCCCGCCAGCGACCCGCAGTCCAGCTGGGCGGGCCCGGCGGATCCTCGAGACCGCTGAGGCTCAGGCCAGGCCCCGGCGCTCCAGCAGCGGAGCGATCGGGGCCGGTCGGCCGCGCCACTCCGCATAGGACTCCAGCGGGTCCCGGGTGCCACCGATGCCGATCACATAGCGGACGTACGCCTCGCCGTTATCCCTGGTCAGGCCGCCGTTCTCCTTGAACCAGGCGACCGTGTCCGCGTCCAGGACCTCGGACCAGATGTAGGAGTAGTAGGCCGAGGCGTAGCCACCGAAGATGTGCTTGAAGTACGCCGTGTAGTAGCGCGCCCGCACCGCCGGGTTGTCCAGGCCGACCGCCGTGAGCGTGGCGGCCTCGAACGCCTCGACCGCCTCCGGCGAGGTCGGCACCTCCGCCGGACCGAGCTCGTGCCAGGCCAGGTCGATCAGCGTGGCGGCGAGGTATTCGGAGGTCGCGAACCCCTCGTTGAAGGTGGCGGAGGCCTCGAGCTTGCCGAGCACGTCGGCCGGGATCGGCTCACCGGTCTCGTGATGGACCGCGTAGTTGGCGAGCACCTCGGGCCAGAGCATCCACATCTCGTTGACCTGGGAGGGGTATTCCACGAAGTCGCGGTAGACCGAGGTCGCCGCGAACCGCGGGTAGGTCGCCCGCGCCAGCAGCCCGTGGAGCGCGTGCCCGAACTCGTGGAAGAGCGTGTTGACCTGGTCGAAGGTGAGCAGCGTCGGCTCCCCCGGCGCCGGCTTGGGCACGTTGAGGTTGTTGGTCACGATCGCCGACGGCTCGCCCAGCAGCGTGTTGGCGGTGACGTAGGAGTTCATCCAGGCACCGCCCTTCTTCGAGTCCCGGGTGTAGAGGTCGAGCAGGAAGAGGCCGATCGGCTCGCCGTCGCGGGAGACCTCGAAGACCCGCACCTCGGGGTGGTAGCCGTGCAGGTCGGGCCGCTCCTCGAAGGTCAGCCCGTAGAGCCGGCCGGCGGCGAAGAAGACGCCGTCGCGCAGCACCCGGTCGGCCTCGAACCACGGCCGTAGGACGGCCAGGTCGACGTCGTATTCCGAGACCCGGACCTTCTCGGCGTAGTAGGGCCAGTCCCAGGCCTCGATCACCCCGCCGGCCGATGCCTCGAGCGCGGCCTGCTCGGCCCGGGCGTTGCGGGCCGCAGGCGCAGCCAGCCGCTCCAGCATGTCGCGAACGGCCTTCGGCGTGCCGGCGGTGTTGTCGGCGGTCACCAGGCCGGCGTAGCTGTCGAACCCGAGCAGCTGGGCCTTCTCGGCCCGCAGCCGCAGCGCGTCGAGCGCGATGCCGCGGGTGTCGTTGGCGTTGCCGCGCGAGCCGCGGGCGAGCTGCGCCTCGAACAGCCGCTGACGAAGCTCTCGGTTCTCCAGCACCGACAGGTAGGGGTGGGCCGTGAACAGGGTCAGCGTGATCAGGAACCTGCCCGCCAGTCCCCGGCCCTCGGCGGCCGCCGCGGCAGCGGAGATCTCGCCCGGCGTCAGCCCGGCGAGCTCCTCGACGGTGTCGACGACCACGGCGAGGTCGTTGGAGTCGGCCTGCGCCGCCTGCCCGAAGGCTGCCTCCAGCCCGGAGATCTCCTGGTTGAGCTCGCGCAGCCGCGCCTTCTGCTCCGGCCCCAGCGCAGCGCCGGCGAGGACGAAGTCGCGGTGGTAGCGCTCGACCAGATAGCGGTCCTCCCCCTCGAGCTCATCCCTCTTCTCGTAGACCGCGTTCACCCGAGCGAAGAGCGAGTCGTCGAGGAGCAGCGCGTCGTGGTGGGCCGCCAGCCGCGGAGCGTACGCAGCATGGAGGTCGTCCAGGTCGTCGTCGGAGTCCGCGGAGAGCAGCGAGAAGAAGACCCGCAGGACCCGGTCCAGCCGCTCGCCGGACCGCTCCAGGGCGACCAGGGTGTTCTCGAAGCCGGGTTCCTCGGCGGAGGAGGTGATCGCGGCCAGCGCCGCCAGCTGCTCGGCCATCCCCTGCTCGATCGCCGGGCCGTAGTCCTCGATCGAGATGTCGGCGAAACGCGGCAGTCGGTGGGGCAGGTCGCTGGGCTCGAGTAGGGCGTCGATCACATCGCGCACGCTATCTGACACAGCGTGAGGTCGTCGCCGCGATATCGGCTACCTTGGCGTCATGGCCGATTTCGATGACCTGCTTGCTGCGAACCGCGACTATGCCGAGAAGTTCGACGACGGAGGCTTCGACGGCGTCGCCCACGCCGGGGTCGCCATCGTGACCTGCATGGACTCGCGCATCGAGCCGCTCGCTCTGCTGGGCCTGAGCCTCGGCGACGCCAAGATCTTCCGCAACCCCGGCGGCCGGGTGACCCCGCAGGCGATGGAGGCGCTGGTCCTCGGCGTCCACCTCCTCAACGTCAAGCGCATCCTGGTCGTGCCCCACACCCGCTGCGCGGTCGCCTCCAACACCGAGGCCGAGCTGCGCGCCAAGCTCGCCGAGTCGGCCGGCCAGGACGCCTCCTGGCTCGACCTGACCGTCGTCGTCGACGACCAGGTCCGCGCGCTCGCCGAGGACGTCGCCAAGGTCCGCTCGCACCCGTTCGTCCCCGAGGACGTCAAGGTCGGCGGTTTCATCTACGACGTCGACACGGGTCTGCTCAACCAGAAGATCTGAGCCTACGACCCTGCGAGCGAAGCGAGCAGGGTCGTAACGCGAAGAGATCGAGCGTGACG
>NZ_JBHWLY010000061.1:0-37266 GCF_042730435.1 Nocardioides sp. NPDC059952
CATCTTGACCGGCTCGCTCGCTTCGCTTCGCGAGACACCGGTCAAGATGCGCCGACTCGGCAGGGTTACTACGCCGCTCCGCTTCGCGAGACACCGGTCAAGATGCGCCGACTCGGCAGGGTTACTACGCCTCACCGCTCGAGAGACGCCAACGCAACCCAGGCAAGCACCCCAGCAACCAGCACGGTCCCAGCAAGAACCCAGTAGAGCGCGTCGTACCCACCCAGCACAGCAGCCAGCCCAGCCCCGACAGCCGGAGCGAGCGCACCCGCAACCCCGGCAGGAGCCGAGTAGACACCGTTGAGCGCGGCGTACCTCTCCGGCCCCCACACGTCGCTGACAACGGTCGCGGAGATGAGCGTGTAGAGCCCGCGGGCGGTGCCGGTGAGCACGGCGACGACGATCATCACCCAGCCGACCGCAGGCAGCAACGGAAGCAGCGCGACGGAGGCGGCGAACCACAACACTGCCCCGATCATCCGGGCCCGGACGCCGAAGCGCCGCGCCAGCATCGGGTAGAACGCCCGCCCGGCAACCTGGCCGGCGCCGCTGAGCCCGAGGGCCCAGGCGGCGGTGGTCGGGCTCAGCCCGTGCTCGACGAGAAAGGGCACCAGATGCACGATCGAGGCGAAGACGACCATCGTGACCAGCGTGCCCGCGAGCGTGAGCAGCACGAACCGACGGCTCCGCAGCACGTCCCGGTCCCGTACGGGTCGGCCGTCCTTGCTCGGCGCAGCCGGTGACCAGGCCAGATCGAGCACCACGACGCTCGGCACGAAGGTCAGCACGACGAAGGCGCCGGCCAGGATCACGTACGTCCATCGCCACTCCACCCACCCCGCGAGCGCATCGGTGAGCGGCGCGAAGATCGTCGAGGCGAAGCCACCGGCGAGGGTGAGCGTGGTGATCGCATCGACCCGCCGGGCACCGAACCAGTGAGTCAGCGCCGCGAAGGCCGGCGGGTAGAAGGTCCCTGCGGTCGAGAGGCCGACCAGCAGCCAGCCCAGCGCGAAGATCCAGTACGAGGGCGCAGCCGCGACCACCAGCAGCGACGCCGCCCCCAGCAGGCTGGCCCCGGCCATCACCCACCGCGGCCCGAAGCGCTGGATGACCCGCCCGACCGGGATGCCTGCCACGGCCCCCACGAGCGTGCCGGCGGAGAACGCGGTGGTGATCGCGGCCGCCGACCACCCGGTGGCGTCGACGATCTGCGGCTGCAGGACGGTGAAGGCGTAGTAGAGGACGCCGTACGCCGCGGTGACGGTCACACAGAGCGTGACCAGCACCGCGAGCAGTGGCCGCCCGTCGACCCGCTGATCCATCGCCAACCTCCAAGCAGCACGTAGGTCGTCACCCTCCCACGCGCCACCTCGGCGCCGACATCGGCCTCAGCGTTCCAGGTGGACCTCTTCCGCGACGCCGCTGAGCTTGGCGGGGTTGCGTACGTAGTAGAGGCTGGTGACCATGCCGTCCTCGACATCCAGGGTGACGACGCCGTCGACCTCGTCGCCGAAGTAGAGCAGCATCCCGGGGGCGCGGTTGACGCTGGTGAGCTCGAACCTGGGGAAGTCGTACTTCGTGGCCAGCCCCGCGAAGAACCGCAGGACCTTGTCGGCGCCGTGGATCGGCTTGCGGGCCGCCTGCACCACACCGCCGCCGTCGGAGAAGAGCACGACATCAGGGGCGAGCACGTCCAGCAGCGACTGCAGGTCGCCGCCGGTCGCGGCATCGCGGAACCGCTCCAGGGCACGGCGCGCCTCGGCCGCCGAGACCGACTCGCGCGGCCGCCGCTCGGCGACGTGGGCGCGCGCCCGGTGGGCAATCTGACGCACCGCGGCCGGCGACTTGTCGACCGCCCCCGCGATCTCGTCGTAGCCCAGCGCGAAGACCTCGCGCAGCACGAAGACCGCCCGCTCGGTCGGCGAGAGCGTCTCCAGCACCAGCAGCACCGCGGTCGAGAGCGAGTCGGCGAGCTCGGCGTCCTCGGCGACGTCCGGTGAGGTCAGCAGGGGCTCGGGCAGCCACGGACCGACGTACGTCTCCTTGCGGCGCGACAGCGTCCGGATCCGGTTGAGCGCGAGCCTGGTCGTGATCCGCACCAGGTAGGCGCGGTGGTCGCGCACCTCCTCCAGCGGCACATCTGCCCAGCGCAGCCAGGTCTCCTGGAGCACGTCCTCGGCATCGGCGGCCGAGCCGAGCATCTCGTAGGCGACCGTGAAGAGCAGGTTGCGGTGAGCAACGAACACCTCCGTCGCGGCCTCGTCACTCATGACCGCGACCCTACCGGCGCCGGGGTCGCCGGGATCCTGAACGTGCTGGGCATCGTCGCCCTCCTGTGTCGTGTCGAGCATCTCGTCAGCATCCAGACACCGACAACCACCGGGCTGTGACAACGCTGGCTCGCTAGGGTTGGGGCGTGAGCGAGCCAGAGACGACGACCGTTGCCGAGGGCGTTGCCCGGATCGAGTGGGCCGCGGGCGAGGCCGTCGACGTCGTACGCCGCGAGGTGGCCGCCGCGCTGCTCACCCACCACCGGGTGGAGGCGCTGGTCGACCCGGCCGATGTCACCGAGCAACGCACCGCGACCTGGTCGGGGCTCCACCGCGAGGGCCTGCTCCGGGGTGTGGCGGGCGGCCAGGACCGGATGCTCTACGCCCGGGTGGCGAGCGACGCCCCGGTGGAGGCTCCCGAGGGATTCCGAGCGCTGCTCAACTCGTTCCTCCCGCGCAAGCGCGCGATCGGGCAGATGCTGGTGCGCGACGCCGAGGAGCGCGTCCTGATGTGCCAGCTGACCTACAAGAAGGACTGGGACCTGCCCGGCGGCATCGTGGAGGTCGGTGAGTCGCCGAAGCTGGCCACCACCCGCGAGATCGAGGAGGAGCTCGCGCTCGTCCTCCCCGCCGGCGATCTGCTGCTCACCGACTGGCTGCCGCCGTGGGGCGGCTGGGACGACGCCGTCTGCCTGGTCTTCGACGGCGGCGTCCACCCGGCCTCGATCGTCGAGCAGACCACTCTCCAGCCGCGCGAGATCCGCTCGGTGGCGTTCTGCACGCCCGACGAGGTCCGCGAGCGGGCCGCCGACTTCACCGCCCGCCGGGTCGAGGCCGCCCTCGCTGCGTTGAGAGGCGGCCCGACCTATACCGAGTCGGGCCGCCCCTAGCTCTGCTACCTCACCTCGAAGGCGTCAGCTGGGCGAGGACCACCGCCTGCGGGCGCAGGCTGACCGGCCCGAGCAGGCCGGACGTCGGCGGGACCTGGTTGGCCTTGCCGCGCTGGTTCAGCAGCGTGTTGGTGACCCGGACCTCGATCGTGTTCGCCCCGGCACGTAGCGCCTCGGTGACGTCGATGACGTACGGCCGCCACATCGCGCGCGGGAGCACGACCCCGTTGACGGTGACCTGCACGATGTCGCGCACCTCGCCGAGGTCGAGCCTCACCCGCCGGCCGGCCAGGTCGGCGGCGGTGACGTCGACGGAGGTGCGGTAGGTCGCGCTCCCGGAGAAGCGGGGGTCGATGGTGGTCCACGATCCCAGCGGCCGGGTCTGCTCCGTCTCGCCCTCCCGCTCGAGCTTCACCGTCCACGGGCCGTCCAGCGCGATCGGCGCCAGCGGGTCGGTCACCGTGGCCTCGCCACGGTAGGTCCGCTGCCCGTCCTTGCCGATGAGAGCCGTCGTCCCGGGCTCGTCGACCAATACGGTCGCCTCGAGCGCCTTCCCCTGCCTGGTCACCGACGTCGCCACCTGATCACCGACCAGGTGCGCGCCTGCCTTGGTGCCCCTCTGGAAGACGACTGCGAGCGTCTCGTAGGGATCCAGCCGCAGCGGCACGGTGGTCTCGTCGCGCCCGCCCTCGTCGTAGGTCGCGGCCACCTCGGTGCTGCCGTCGCGCGGGTCCCAGATCTCCGGCACACCGTCGACCGGAAGGGTCGCCGAGGTGCTGATCGCCTGGTCGCTCTCGTTGTTGACCAGGAACGCGACGTCCCCGTCGCGGCTGGTACGCAGCACCCGCACCGCCGGGGCGGCGGGGCTGAGCGCGGCGGCGGAGACACCGGCGCCGGCCGCCAGCCCACCGAGCGCGTCGACGTCGGACACGACCGCGACATGGCCGTCACCGACCCGCTTCCAGCCGTCGGTGGCTGCGCCGAACAGCGACCGCAGCTCCTTCGCCAGCGCGGCGTCCCTGCCACTGGCCTCGAGCTCCGGCAGCGCCCCGACGGCGGCGACGCGGCCGCCGCTGCGTACGAACTTCTTCAGGGTCTTCGCCGTCTCCAGGTCGAGCACCGGCGTCGTGGGCAGCACGACCATCCGGTAGCTCGCCTTGCCGACCTTCAGCTCGCCGTCGTCGGACCGCGCCTGGAAGCGGGTGCCGGGGTCGCCGGAGAGCGAGCCGTCGCTGAGCAGGTCGAAGTCGACCTGGCCGCGCTCGAGCGCGAACGCCGCCGAGCTGAGGGAGTCGTCGAGCCCGTGCTCGGCGTCGGTGGTGCGGGTCTGTTCCGCGGCCCGCTGCGGCTGCACCAGGGCAGTCTCGGCGAGCGAGGACCCCCGGCCGAGCTCCATGACCCGGCCGATCCACGCGTCGACGTCGCCCATCGCGTCCCAGTAGGTGCTGGCAGGCCCGAACGGGGGCGCGAAGTAGACCTGCTTCTCGTCGGTCCACATCGCGTGCAGAGCGGTGAAGTTGGCTCCGCGCACGGCGAGGGCGCCGATCGTGGCGTGCATGAACTCGGGGGCCACGCCCCAGCCGGAGTTGCCGAAGACCTCCACCAGGGCACGGTCGGCACCGCTCTGGTGCGCCGCCGAGGAGGCGTTGCGCATCAGGGTGGTCTGCTTGCCCGCGGTGTAGTCGGCGGTGATCATGTCGGTGCCGGGGACCTGGGCGTACTGGTTGTTCTTGGTCAGGTCGCCGGTGCTGTGCATCCGCTGCTGCGGGCCCTCCTCGTCGAGCAGCGGGTTGGTGATCAGCTTCAGGCCGTGCTCGCCCATCCACTCGGCCTGGCGCTGGTAGTAGTTGGTCGCGAACGAGTCGTTGACCGCGCGCCAGTACGTCCCGGAATACTGCTCACCGGTGCGGCCGAGCTGGTCGGAGGCGGCGGTGTACGCGACGCCCGGGGTCCCGCCCGCGTCCTCGATCAGGTCGTCGAGACCGTCGGACCAGGCGAGCCGCTTGAAGGGCCACGGCTCGGCCGAGGAGATGAAGGGCTCGTCGTCCCAGAAGCCCGGCACCACCGAGCCCATCGCCCAGCCGAAGCGTCGCAGGTACTCCCCCTGCACCACCTCGAGCAGCCGGTCGGTCGCGTCGGGGTCGAGTAGGTTGAGGTAGCCGCGGTGGTAGCCGCTGGTGTCGTCGACCAGCGTCGTGTGGGCGAAGGTGTCCACCTGCCAGCGCCCGGCAGGCACGCTCCACGACCCGTCCTCGAGACGAGGGGTGAGCTCGACGAGGTCGCCGCCGTCGGTCGAGCCGGCGGGACGGGCCGCGGCCGCGACGGTGTCCTCGAGCCTGACCAGCGGGCCGCCGAAGTCACCGATCGCCTCACTGTCGTCGAAGGTCTTCGACCACAGCGTCGCGCCGGCCGGGTCGGTCACGGCGAGATCGTTCCACTGCACCCGCTGCAGCCCCTCGACGGCATCCTCGATCCCGACGCCGCCGAACTCCGCACTGACCGCGGGAGCACCCGTGGCGTACGTCGCGTCGGTCGCCACCGGCTGGACGGTCTTGTTGATGAGCGGCCGGATCTCGTCACCGGAGACGGTGACGCTGATCGTCTGCTCCCGGCGCCAGGAGAACCCCGGCGTGTTCACGCCGGTGGTCAGCCGGGTTCGCGAGTCGCCGTCGAGGCGCCAGACGCTCGCCTTGCCCTTGACGTCGACATCGACGAGGTAGCCGCGGCTGCCGTCCTCGGAGGCGCGTACGACGAGCTGGGCTCCGGAGGCGGTCAGGGTGACCTTGCCGGTCACTGTGTAGTCGTCCCAGCCCGCGCCGGAGCTGATCGGGTGCGCACCCTCCCGGATGGCCCCATCCACGACGAGGCGACCGGCCTCGACGCTGAGGCCGCTGGACTCGGCGGGGTCGATCGTCGCCGGGCCCTCGACGACCCGGGTCGAGCGCTGCAGCGCCTTGAGGCGCAGCTCGGGGCTCGGCTCGTACGTCTTGTCCCCGACGGTGCCGCCGTTGGCAATGATGCCGCCCGCCTTGCCGCTGGGGAAGTTGCTGTCGTTGAACAGCCAGATCCGCATCCCGGTGCGCTGTGCCTCCCGCAGGACGTGCTCGACGATGTCGAACCAGGCCTCGGTGAAGAACGCCGGCTGCATCTTGTCGCCGCCGTAGGGGAAGAGGACCGCCTCATAGACGCCCTTGTCACGCATCTCCGCCATCTGCGCGTCGACGACGTCCGGGGTCACGTTGCCCGTCCAGTACCAGTAGAACGCCGGGCGGCTGTCCTTCGGCGGGTCGGCGAAGGCCGCCGGGTCGAAGCCCCGGGCCTCGCTCGAGGCCTGGCTGGCCACCGCGGGATCGGCGGGTACGGTGCCGAGCGCGAGCGACGTCGCCAGGGCCACGGTGCCGGCGAGCATGCCGGTGAGTCTGATCATGGTCGTTGACTTCCTTACTCGGAGACGAACGTGTAGGTGCCGGTCCCGACCTCGAACTCGGCGAACCCGGCGACGGTCGAGGTGACCTTGCGGGCACCTCGGGGCGCGCTGACCCGCTGGCCCTCGGCGACGGGCACCCGGACGGTCGCGGTGGTGTTCGGCGGGATGGCGGCGGTGAGCCGGACCGTGTCGTCGGACCGGACCCAGGAGCTGGAGATCGTGCCCCGGACCGACTCATAGGAGGACGCGGCCGACTCGACGTCGCCGACGAGCGCGGGCTCGATCACGACCTTCTTCCAGGCCACCGAGCCCTCGGCCTGGCTGATGCCGGCGACCCCACCGGTGAACCAGGAGTCGATCGCGCCGAGCATGTAGTGGTTCTGCGAGGCACCGGAGCTGGTCCAGCTCTCCGGCAGCGAGGTCGCACCGGCGGCGAGGAACTTGCCGTAGCCGACCCCGTCGTTGCGCTGCACCCAGTCGTGGAGCACGTCGTCGAGCCGTTCCCGGGAGAGCAGGTCGACAGCGGCGTACAGGCCCACCTCACCGACGACGATGTGGTCGTCGGCGGCGCGGATCTGCTGGACGAACCTGTCCAGCACACCGGCACGCAGGTCGGTCGGGACGAGGTTCTCCTGGAGCGCCAGGGCCTGGCTGGCCTGGTCGCCGTTGCCGTAGAGCCCGGTCTCCGGGTGGTAGAAGGTCGCCTGGAAGGCGGTCGCCACCTCCCCTGCCTTCTTCTCGTACGCTGCCGCGTCACCGTCGCGCCCGAGGGCGGCCGCGATCCGGCTCATGTGGGTGAGGATGCGGTGGTAGGCCCAGGTCTGGGTCAGCGGCGCCGGCGTGGCCGGTGAGGCCGGGGTGATCCAGTCACCGAGGCCGCCGGAGACGATGCCGTTCGTCGAGATCGAGGCCAGGTAGTCGGCGTACTCCACCATCTGCGGCCAGTGGGCGCGCATGGCACTGTCGTCGCCGTACCACTGGTAGATCTGCCAGGACGACACCGCGAGGGTCGCGCCCCAGTTGGCGTCGTGCCGGAAGGCCCCGGCGAAGAGGGCGTCCTCCGGTGCCGTGGTCGGGATCAGCCCGTTGCCCTGCTGGGCGTCGACGACGTCCTGCAGCATCTTGCGGTAGTGCGCCTGGACGTCGTAGCCGTAGGCGAGGGTGTCGAAGACCAGGTTGGTCTGGTCGAGCCAGCCGAGCTTCTCGCGGTGCGGGCAGTCGGTGAAGACGGAGTACATGTTCGACTGCACCGAGCGGTCGATGATCTTGTGGATCCCGGTCATCTGGGCGTCCGAGGTTGTGAACGATCCGACCGCCCGGTCGGTGGCGCGCAGGACCTTTCCTGTCACCGACTCGGCGGTCGGCGGGGTGGTCAGGCCCTCGACCTGGAGGTAGCGGAAGCCGTGGTAGACGAATCGCGGCGTGAACGTCTCCTCACCGGTACCGGCCAGGGTGAACCGGTCCCGGATGTCGCCGCCGACGCTGCCCTGGTCGACGGTGCCGTCGGCCTTGAGCTTCTCGGCCGGGCGCATCGTGATCGTCGTCCCGGCCGGTCCGCTGGTCGTCAGCTGCTGCCAACCGGCGAAGTTGGTGCCGAGGTCGAAGACGTACGTCCCTGCCTTCGGCTCCTTGACGGCGACGGTCTCCAGGGTGTCGACCTCGCGGATCGGCGGGCTCTGCTGAGCCACCAGCTCCGGGTCGCCTGCCGGGGCGCCGATGTCGACCGCGTCGAGCCAGCCGGCACGGTCCGCGCCGGGCTCGTTCCAGGCGCCGAGGTCGCGCCGGGCGTCGTGGTCCTCGCCGCCGTACCAGTTCGAGAAGGTCACCTCGCCGAGGGCCGTCTTGAACGAGGAGCCGGTCGCGACCGTCTGGCGCCGGCCGTCGCGGTAGGTGATCTCGAGCTGTCCCATCGCCCGCGGGGCGCCGTGCCCGGCGGCGGCCTTCATGTAGCGCTTGGGGATCTCGGGGGTGTTGAAGACGTTGTAGATCCCGTTGCCGAGCTCGATCCCCCAGGTGTTGCTGCCCTTGCGGAGCAGTCCGGTGACGTCGTAGGTGGCATACGGGACCCGCGCGCTGTGCTCGGTGTTGCCGGGCTGCAGCAGGTCCTTCGAGACCGGGCGCCCGTTGAGCGAGGCGTCGTAGACGCCCTCGCCGGTGACGTAGAGGCGCGCGGAGGCGACGTCACTGCGGGCGGTGAAGTCCTGGGCCAGCACCGGCAGCGCCTCCGGGGCAGTGTGCAGGTTGGAGATCGCGGTGACCTTGGTCCGCGGCCCCACCTTGGTGAACGCCACGCCGTCGGCGGAGACCGAGGCCTGGAAGTCGCGGGGGAAGTTCGGGGTGGTGCCGTAGTCGCTGGGCGCGTCCCACAGCGAGTAGAGGCGGACCGTGTCGATCGCCGTCGGCTCGCCGAGGTCGATCGTGATCTCGATCGGCTGGTCCTGGACGTCGGTCTCGGGGTGGTAGTCGCTGCGGTAGCCGCGAGGGTCGTCCGCGGTGGTGACCTTGCCGTCGGTCAGGTAGGCGGGGTCCCACACGCCCGGCTCGGAGTTCTCCTCGGAGACCGTCACGGTGGCACCCTCGGCCAGGTTGGCCCCGTCGGCGCCGTTGGTCACCTCGATCTCGCCGAGCTCGAGGCGCGGCTTCCAGTCCGGGTCGTCCAGCGGCTCACCGGGTCGGCCGAGGTCGACCACGGTCAGGCGTACGTAGCGGGTCTCCTGCGCGCCGATGCTGACGTCCTGGTGGAGCGGCTCCGCCCAACGTCGGTCGGTGATCCACTCCCCCTGCCAGTCGGACTCGTCGAGCAGGCCCATCTCGAAGGAGGCGGGCCGGCTCCACTCGCTGGCTCGGCCGGCGGCGTCCCACACGCGGACCTGCCACAGCGCCTCGTCGCGAGAGGCGAGGCGGTCGCCGGCGTAGGACGTCGCCATCACGGCCGAGCGGACCCGGCCGCTGTCCCACAGGTCGGGGCGGCCGAGGCGGCCGCGGGTCGAGGCGACGCGGACCTGGTAGGCCGTCTGCCGGGCGACGCCGGCACCGTTGCGCCACTGCAGGTCCGGGGTCAGGTCGTCGATGCCGATCGGATCGCTCACTCCTCCGACGCTGAGCCGCACCGGGGCGGCCACCTCGTCGGACGGGTCGCTCGCCACCGCCGCGGACGGCATCAGACCGACGGCTGACGCCACGAGCGCAAGGCTCACCAGGGCTCTCATCGCACCTCCTGAAACGATTCAATTCCTACGGAGGTTCAGTATGTCTCACGTCACACCTATGACGGGAGTCACAACAGCAGACTGGCCGCATGCGGCCACATCCGGCCGAGCCCGTCAGCGACGCTCGCTCTCGACGAGGTCCGGGAGCGGCGCGGCGACCCCGGACGACCGGGGCAGGCGCACGACTCCCTGGGCGACCAGCGCCCCGATCACCAGGAGCGCGCCACCGGCGAGCTCGCCGGCGCTCGGCACCTCCCCGAGCAGCAGCCACGCCGAGCCGATCGCGACCGGCGGCACCAGCAGGATCCACGGCACCACCGACGACGCCGGGTGCCGCGCGAGCAGCGAGTTGAAGATCCCGTAGCCGACGAACGAGGCCAGCACCACCGTGTAGACCGTGGACACGAGCGCCTCCCAGCCGAAGGCGGCCACCCCTTCACGGATCCCCTCCGGCCCGTCGAGAACCAGGGAGAGCGCCAGCAGCGGGAGCGGCACGACCAGGGCCGACCAGACCGTCAGCGAGAGCCCGCCGGGCACCTTCGCCGCCCGGGAGATCACGTTGCCGATCGCCCACGACAGCGCGGCGAGCAGGCACAGCAGGAGTGCCACGACCGGCACGTGCCCACCGCGGCCCAGCGCGACGACCACGAGCCCGAGGGCACCCGCGACGACGCCGACCACCTGCATGAGGGTCGGCCGCTCGCGCAGCACGCCGGCAGCGATGACGATGGTGAGCACGACCTGCGCCTGCAGCACCAGGCCGGCCAGCCCGGGCGGCATCCCGGCAGCCATGCTCGTGTAGAGCAGCCCGAACTGACCCAGACTCATGAAGGCCCCGACCGCCGCCACGACCCGCCACGACACCTTCGGGCGCGGAAGCAGGAAGACCGCCGGGAACGCGACCAGGAAGAACCGCACCGCGACCAGGAGCAACGGCGGCACGGTCTGCCCGTCGCGCGGCGCCAGACCCCAGTCGATGACGACGAAGTTGAAGCCCCACAGGACGGCGACGAGGACGGCGAGCAGCGAGTCACGACGGTTCACACCATCAACGATGACCCCCAAGACAATGAAGCACCAGCGAATGATTCTTCATTCGATGACGTAATATTCCTTCATGATCGATCTCGCCTCGCTCGTCGCCCTGCGCACGATCGACACCCACGGGTCGGTGGTCGCGGCCGCCGACGCCCTGGGCTTCACGCCTAGCGCCGTGTCGCAGCAGGTCAAGCGGCTCGAGCGACAGGTCGGCGTACCTCTGCTGGAGCGGATCGGACGCGGCGTCATGCTCACCCACGCCGGCCGGCATCTGGTCGACGAGGGCTCACGGCTGCTCGCCGACATGGAGTCGCTGGAGTCCGGGCTGCACGAGCAGGCCACCACCGTGGCCGGGCGGCTGCGGCTGACCGCCTTCTCGACCGCGATGCGCGGACTGGTCGCGCCGGTCGCGGGCGAGCTCCGCATCGCCCATCCCGAGCTCGCCCTCACCCTCTCCGAACGCGAGCCGTGGGACACCGTCGACCTGGTCGCGACCGGTCACAGCGAGATCGGCGTCGTGCACTCCTGGGGCGACGTGCCGCTGTCCATCCCCGACCATCTCGTCACCACCGAGCTCCACCGCGACATCGCCGACGTGATCGCCCATCGCGACCATCCGCTGGCCCAGCTCGCCAAGGTGACCCCGCACGACCTCGTCGCCGAGGACTGGATCGCGACTCCGGAGGGCACGATCTGCCGGCAGTGGCTCAACCGGATGTACGCCGGCACCGGCGGGCTGCCACGGATCGCGCACGTCTCGATGGAGTTCGACAGCCATCTGGCCCTGGTGCGAGCCGGGCTCGGGATCGCACTCGTCCCCCGCATGGGGCGAGCAGCGCTGGGGGAGGACCTGGTCGCCGTACGCGTCGTCGACCCGGTCCCCACGCGCGAGATCCTCGCGCTGCACCGGCGCACGATGGCCGCCTCACCGGCGGTCACCGCGGTGCTGTCGGCGTTGGTTGCCCAGAACAGAGCCGATCAGAACAGGGCCGATCAGAACAGGGCCGAGGCCAGCGACTGACGGCCCTTGAGCACCCGCTCGTCGTCGTTGCCGACCGCGGCGAAGAGGCCCAGCAGGTGCTCGCGCGCCTTGTTGCGCTCATCCCCCGACGTACGCCGCACCAGCTCGACCAGCCGGAGGAAGGAGTCCTCCACGTGGCCGCCGAGCAGGTCCAGGTCGGCGACGAGCGTCTGCGCCTCGACGTCGTCGGGCGCGGCCGCGGCGGCGGCACGAGCGGCGTTGAGGTCGACCCCCTGCGTACGCTGCAGCACCTTGGCCATCGCCAGGCCGGCGGCGGCCTCGGAGTCGGCGGGGTTGGAGGCGATCAGCTTCTCGTACTCGGCCACGGCGGCGTCGATGTCACCGCGCTCCAGCGCGTCCTGGGCCGGGGCGTAGCGCGGATCCATCGCCGGCTCGTCCCCGTCCTCGGTCGCCACGGCACCGCCGAGGGCGTTGGGCTTGTGCCGCCCGCCGATCCCCTGGGTGGTGAGCTGCTGCCCGAGCTGCTGGAAGACCGTACGCAGCTCCTCGAGGTTGAGCGCGCCCGGGATCGGCTGGGTGACCGGCCGACCGTCGAGCAGGATGTAGAGCAGCGGCACCTGGGGCACCTGCAGCGCCTGCGCGATCTGCGGGTTCTTGTCGATGTCGACCAGGCCGAGCAGGAAGCGGCCGTCGTACTCCTCCACGACCGCCGAGACGTCGGCCGCATAGGTGACGCTCTCGGGAGCGCGGGAGGCCGAGTAGAAGACCAGCACGACCGGAGCGGTCATCGACGCCTCGAGCACCGACTGGAAGATCTGCTCGTCGACCTCGACGGTGTAGGAGCCGGCACTTCGCCCCTGAGCGGGAGCCGCATCGGCCGGACCGCCGAAGGGGGCGTCCGGTGCGGGCGTGGTGCTGGCGAGCCCGGAGAGGTCGACGGCTCCGGGACGGGAGAACGGCTGCTGCGTCATGGGGGCAATCCTATGAGGACGGTCTAACCGACGCTGCCACGGAGGCCCGCACGCTGGACGACACGCTGGATGGTCAGGTCTCGCTCGTTCGGCCGACCGACGAAGTAGATGTTGTTGAGGCCCTGCTCCTGGGCGGCCGACTCGAAGACGAAGTGGCCGTAGTTGAAGATCTGGCCGGTGAACGACTGCTTCACGGTGATGTCGAGAACTCGCGCCAGCGGCATGGTCGCCAGCTCGCTCGAGAGGACACCGTGGACGCGGAAGATGCGCATGTTGGTGACCACGAACCGGTCCCGACTGACCACCAGCGCCCGCCAGAACGCGTGCCCGACCAGCGCGAACGCGAGCAGCACGATGATCCAGGCGACGTTCATGTCGATCGTCGCCGCGACGATCATCAACGCCAGCCCGAGGATCGCCTCGCCCACCGGGCGCAGGTAGGAGACCCAGTGATGGGTGACCTCGTCGACGACGACCTCACCTTCGTCACGAAGAAGGTGCTTGGAGATGTCGACACCGAAGAGGTTCACACAGGCCACGATAGTGACTCCGCAGAACTCGTGGCGAGAGAACAGGCCGTACGCCGGGACAACTCCCGCCGAAAGCGCGTCCCCAGGTCTAGTCGTCGAGGAGCACGTCGGCCGCGGCGTACGGGTCACGTACGCCCTTGACCACCTCGGCCGCCAAGGTGTCCAGGTCGCCGGAGGAACCCACGGTCGTCCACCTCGCGCGCAGGGTCTCGACGGCGATGGCCTCGACCTCGGCCCGGGCCCGACGCGTACGCCGCAGCTCCAGCGTCCCGCTGGAGCGCAGCCACTCGCGGTGCTCGTCGAGCGCGTCGACGACCTCGGCCAGGCCCTTGCCGGCCTGAGCGACGGCGGTGAGGACGGGTGGGTTCCAGGCCCCCTGAGTGCGGTTGGTCAGGCGCAGCATCCCGCGCAGGTCGCGCTGGACCTTGGTCGCGCCGTCGCGGTCGGCCTTGTTGACGACGTAGAGGTCGCCGATCTCCAGGATCCCGGCCTTCGCCGCCTGGATGCCGTCACCCATCCCGGGCGCGAGCAGCACCACGGTGGTGTCGGCGAGCCCGGCGATCTCGACCTCCGACTGGCCGACGCCGACGGTCTCGACCAGCACGACGTCGAACCCGGCCGCGTCGAGCACCCGGATCGCCTGCGGAGCCGACCAGGCCAGGCCGCCGAGGTGGCCCCGGGAGGCCATCGAGCGGATGAAGACACCCGGGTCGGTGGCGTGGTCGGTCATCCTGATCCGGTCCCCGAGCAGTGCACCACCGGAGAACGGCGAGGACGGGTCGACGGCCAGCACCGCGACGGTGCGCCCCTCGGCGCGCAGCTCGCGGACCAGTGCGGAGGTGGTGGTCGACTTCCCCACCCCGGGCGCGCCGGTGAGCCCCACGATGTGGGCGTGCCCGCAGTGAGGCGCGAGCGCGGCCATCACCTCACGGAGCCGCTCTCCCCCACCGACCGGGGCGTTCTCGACGTACGACACCAGCCGCGCGACCGCCCGGGGCTCACCGCCCCGGGCGCGCGCGACCAGGTCGCTCACATCATTGATGGCTCAGGCCTTGGGCACACGCACGATCAGGGCGTCGCCCTGACCGCCACCGCCACACAGCGCGGCGGCACCGGTGCCACCGCCACGACGCTTGAGCTCGTGGGCGAGGTGGAGCACGACTCGCGTACCGGACATGCCGACGGGGTGGCCGAGGGCGATCGCGCCGCCGTTGACGTTGACGATCTCGGGGTCGAGGCCGAGCTTCTTGGTGGACTCGATGCCGACGGCGGCGAACGCCTCGTTGAACTCGACGAGGTCGAGGTCCGCGGCGGTGATGCCCTCCTTCTCGAGGGCCTTGGCGGTGGCGTTGGCCGGCTGCAGCTGCAACGAGGAGTCGGGGCCGGCGACCATGCCGTGCGCGCCGATCTCCGCCAGCCACTCCAGACCCAGGGACTCGGCCTTCTCCTTCGACATGACCACGACGGCGGCAGCACCGTCGGAGATCTGCGAGGCGGACCCGGCGGTGATGGTGCCCTCCTTGGCGAACGCTGGGCGGAGCTTGCCGAGCGACTCGGCGGTGGTGTCGCCGCGTACGCCCTCATCGGTGCTGACCACGACCGGGTCACCCTTGCGCTGCGGGATCGACACCGGGACGATCTCGTCGTCGAAGACGCCGTTCTTCTGGGCCGCGGCGGCGCGCTGGTGCGAGGTGGCCGCGAAGGCGTCCTGCTCCTCGCGAGTGAGCTTCACGCCCTCGGCGTTGACCTGCTCGGTGAGCCCGCCCATCGCCTGCTTGGTGAGCTGGTCGTAGAGCGCGTCGTAGGCCATCGAGTCGACCAGCGTGGTGTCCCCGTACTTGAAGCCCTCACGCGACTTCGGCAGCAGGTGCGGCGCGTTGGTCATCGACTCCATGCCACCCGCGACGACGACCTCGGCCTCGCCGGCCCGGATCAGCTGGTCGGCCATCGCGATGGTGTTGAGGCCGGAGAGGCAGACCTTGTTGATGGTGAGCGAAGGCACGCTCATCGGCAGCCCGCCGGCGACGCCGGCCGCGCGCGCCGGGTTCTGGCCGGCACCGGCCTGGATGACCTGGCCCATGATCAGGTAGTCGACCTGCTCCGGCGAGACGCCCGCCTTCTCCAGGGCGCCCTTGATGGCGATGCCGCCCAGATCGGCCGCGGACAGGCTCTTGAGCCCGCCGAGCAGGCGGCCGATCGGCGTACGCGCCCCGGCGACGATGACGTTGGACATGGGTCCTCCAAATGTTGGTGGTGCTGATCTGCTCCGAGGTTACTAATTAGTAACCTCAGTTGGAAGAGTGTTGAGCGCAGCCCGGTGTGGCTGTCATCACACATTGTGCCCGTTGGCCATGACCTCAAGGAGAGTAGGCCCATGACATCCACTGCGAACACTGCTGGGATCCCACCGCACCTGTTCACCCAGATCGACCACGTCGGTCTCGCCGTCGCCGATCTGGACGCGGCGATCGACTTCTACGAGACGACCTTCGGCATGAAGCTCGCCCACCGCGAGACCAACGAGGAGCAGGGCGTCGAGGAGGCGATGATCGCGATCGGCGACTCCGACAACAAGCTCCAGCTGCTCGCCCCGCTCAACGAGAACAGCACCATCGCCAAGTTTCTCGACCGCAACGGCCCCGGCATGCAGCAGCTCGCCTACCGGGTCACCGACGTGGAGCAGGTCTCCGCGATCCTCCGGGAGCGCGGCGTACGTCTTCTCTACGACGCGCCGCGACGCGGCACCGCCGACTCGCGGATCAACTTCATCCACCCCAAGGACGCCGGCGGCGTCCTGGTCGAGCTCGTCGAGCCGGCCGCGAACCCCGCCCACTGAGCTCACCTCACCGAGCCCACCACGGCACGTGAACGATCCAAGAGTCATGTGTCACATCAGGCTGGCAATAACGGTTACTCACCAGTAATGTCCAGCGAACTAGAGTCAACCGCGACCCCTACGACGACGCAGGAGCCGACCATGCAACACATCCTCGACGCGATCCTTGCCGGCGATACGCCCGGCGAGGAGTTTGCGAACCTCGAGATCCCCGACCACTACCGTGCCGCCACCGTCCACAAGGACGAGGTCGACATGTTCGAGGGCGTCGCGACCAAGGAGAAGGACCCGCGCAAGTCCCTCCACGTCGAGGACGTCGCCCTGCCCGAGCTCGGTCCGGGCGAGGCCTTCGTGGCCGTGATGGCCAGCGCCATCAACTACAACACCGTGTGGACCTCGATCTTCGAGCCGGTCTCCACCTTCGGGTTCCTGGAGCGCTACGGCAAGGAGTCCGAGCTCGGCGCGCGCCACAACCTCGACTACCACGTCGTCGGCTCCGACCTGTCCGGTGTCGTGCTGGCCGTGGGCGCGGGCGTGACCAAGTGGAAGCCGGGCGACCGGGTCGTCGCCCACTGCCTCTCGGTCGAGCTCGAGGCTCCCGACGGCCACAACGACACGATGATGGACCCCTCCCAGCGCATCTGGGGCTTCGAGACCAACTTCGGCGGTCTCGCCGACGTGGCGATGGTCAAGGCCAACCAGCTGATGCCGAAGCCGGAGCACCTCACCTGGGAGGAGGCCGCCTCCCCCGGCCTGGTCAACTGCACCGCCTACCGCCAGCTCGTCTCCGCCAACGGCGGCAACATGAAGCAGGGCGACAACGTCCTGATCTGGGGCGCGTCGGGTGGCCTCGGCGGCTTCGCGACGCAGTACGCCCTCAACGGCGGCGCCAACCCGGTCTGCGTGGTCTCCAACGAGGAGAAGGCCAAGATCGTGCGCAACATGGGCGCCGAGATGGTGATCAACCGCTCCGAGATGGACTTCAAGTTCTGGAACGAGGAGGGCACCAAGCAGAACCCGAAGGAGTGGCTGCGCCTGGGCAAGGCCATCCGCGAGCTCACCGGCGGCGAGGACATCGACATCGTCTTCGAGCACCCGGGCCGCGAGACCTTCGGCGCCTCGGTGTTCGTGACCCGCAAGGGCGGCACCATCACCACCTGCGCGTCGACCTCGGGCTACATGCACGAGTACGACAACCGCTACCTGTGGATGAACCTGAAGAGGATCATCTCCAGCCACTTCGCCAACTACCGCGAGTCGTGGGAGGCCAACCGCCTCATCGCGCAGGGCAAGATCCACCCGACCCTCTCGCGCACCTACACCCTCGAGGACGTCGGTCAGGCCTCGCTCGACGTGCACCACAACAAGCACCAGGGCAAGGTCGGCGTGCTCTGCCTCTCGCCGGAGGAGGGCCTCGGTGTCCTCGACGAGGAGAAGCGCGCGGCCCACATCGACAAGATCAACCTCTTCCGCGGAATCTGAGACGTCGGGCCCGGGTAAATAGCCCATTTGAGACTGGATTCACGGCCGGTCTCCCCTTGCGCGAGGGGTGACCGGCCGTAGTCTTGCCCTTTGGGAGCAGAGGGCAAGACACAAACCCCCCTAAAGTGTGAGGAATCCGCCACAAATGACGAATGAGGGACTATCCATCTTCAACGAGGCTTCCGAGCCTCGGAAGAAGCCTGACCAGGACGCGACGGAGACGCAGGTTCTCCCTCGGGTTCCTGGCGCTTCCGGATCGCCCAGCTCCGGCCACAACTCGGCTCCACCGGCTCCAGGCTCACTCCCAGCCTTCCCGGTCGTGCGGCGTGGCGGATACGACCCCGGCACGGTGAACGCGCGGGTGCAGCAGCTTCTCCAGGCCAACGGCCAGGGACAGTCGGCGCTGCGCAACGCTCAGCGACGCATCGCCGAGCTCGAGCGCAAGGTCACCGACCTCAAGGCCGCTGCCACCCAGGGCAACGAAGCCCCGTCCTACGCCTCGCTGGGTGGTCGCGCGAGCGCGATGCTCCGGCTGGCCGAGGAGGAGGCCGCTGCGGTCAAGGAGTCTGCCGAGAAGGAGGCCGCGGTCATCCGCGAGGCCGCCCAGCGTGAGGCTGCCGCGACCAAGGCGTCCGCCCAGCGCGACATCGAGGCGCTGCGTACGACGCACTACAAGGAGATCGACGATCACCGCGAGAAGGTGACCTCGGAGGTCCAGCAGGCCCGCAAGATGGTGCAGGCCGAGAGCGACGAGCTGCTCGCCGCCGCCAAGCGCGAGGCCGACCAGATCAAGCTCGCCGTGCAGCAGGACGTCACCCAGCTGCGCACCTCGACCCAGCGTGAGGTCGAGAAGGCCCGCGCCGGTGCGGACCGCGAGGTCCAGGAGGCCCGGCGGATGCTCGCCGTCGAGCGCGAGCGTCTCGCCCGCGAGGCAGCCGACCACCACGACCAGGCGATGGCCGAGACCGCTCGGATCGTGACCGAGGGCGAGACCCGCGCCGCGGACGCCGAGGAGCGGGCCCGGATCGCCGCCCAGCACGTCGCCGACCAGCGCGCCGAGCTGGCCAAGGAGTCCGAGGGCATCGTCGCTCGCGCCCGCCGCGACGCGGAGGCGATCCTGTCCAAGGCTCGTGCCGAGGCCGACCACCTCGCTTCCACCGCGACGGTCGAGGCCGAGAAGGGCCACGCGATCATCAAGGCCGAGGTCGACCGCCTCACCAAGCGTCGCGACGCGATCGCCGCCCAGCTCTCCTCGCTCACCGACCTGGTCTCCGGGTTCGGCAAGACCGAGGACCCGGCCGAGCTGGAGGCGCCGAAGCCGATCACCGAGGACGAGGACATCGTCGACGGTGAGCTCGTGGTCGACGAGAGCGTCACCCTGGTCGGCTCCGACGACCTCGACGACGACTACGACGACTACGACGAGCCTTCGGACAAGACCGCGATTCGCGAGCCCGAGACTGCGACCGAGAGCCGGTGAGCGCCGCCGCTGCCGACCGTCCTGCCGACGGTCCTGAGACGACGTCTGCCCAGACCGACTCCAGCGACGACGCGACGGTCGACAGCGAGGCCGCGATCGACCTCGAGGAGCCGGAGGAGGAGAGCGATCGGGACAAGCGGTTCGGTAAGCCCGGACCGCCGTTCGACCGGAAGTCGCCCTATCTGTTCGGGCTGCTCCTGGGCCTCGGCCTGCTGACGGCCTACGCAGCGGGCAACCTCCTCACCACGATGGGGAGCGTGATCCTCCAGGTGGTGGTCTCGCTCTTCATCGCCGCCGGGATCAACCCGATGGTGGTGTTCCTGCAGAGGCGTGGCTTCTCGCGGCCGTGGGCGGTCCTGAGCGTCATCCTCGGCGTGCTGGGCGCCCTCACGCTCTTCTTCGTGGCGCTCGTGCCGGTGATCAGCGACCAGGTCGCCAAGATCTCGGCCAACGTGCCGGACTGGATCGACGAGCTCCAGCGCAACCAGCGCATCCAGCAGTTCAACGAGGACTACCAGATCCTCGACAAGGTGCAGGACTACGTCGCCAGCGGCGACTTCGTCAGCAGCGCCTTCGGTGGGGCGCTCGGCGTGGGCCTGGCGGTGATCAACGTGCTCGTCACGGGCTTCATCGTCATCGTCTTGACGCTCTACTTCATCGCCGCCTACGACCAGACGAAGAACGCCATCTACCGCCTCGCCCCGGCCTCGCGCCGCGAGCGGTTCGGCAAGCTCGGTGACCGGGTCTTCGACGGTATCGGGGGCTACGTCTCCGGGGCGTTCATCGTCGCACTGTGCGCCGGCCTGTCCACCCTGGTGCTGCTCTTCGTCATCGGGATGGGCGAATACGCTGTCGCCCTGGCCTTCGTCGTCATGATCACCGACGTGATCCCGATGATCGGGGCCACCATCGGCGCGATCATCGTCTGCGCGATCACCTTCGCGACGACCGACCTGAAGACGGGTCTCATCGCGGTGATCTTCTACATCGCCTACCAGCAGTTCGAGAACTATGTCGTCTATCCGCGGGTCATGTCCCGCTCGGTCGACATCCCCGGCGTCGTCACGGTGATCGCGGCCCTCGTCGGTGCCTCGCTCCTCGGTGTCGTCGGCGCCCTGCTGGCGATCCCGACGGCGGCCGCCGTCCTGATGCTGGTCCGCGAGGTCTACGTCAGGGCCCAGGACGAACGCTAGCCCCGACCACCTGTGAAGCGCCGCACGCAGCCGATGCGTGCGGCGCTTCGCGCTGTCAGGAGTCGGTCGTCGACTGCTCTCCCTGCTGGACGGCGATGATGCCGGCCAGCACGACGAGTCCGCCGATGAGCTGAATGAGGCCGGGGGCCTCGCCGAGCAGCAGCCAGGCGACGACGACGGCCGAGACGACCTCGAGGAGCCCCACGAAGGAGGAGAGCCGCGACCCGAGGGTGCGGGTGGCCGCGATGCCGGTGGCGTACGCGACCGAGCAGGTCAGCACGCCGAGACCGATCAGCGGCCCCCACCATGGCATCTCCAGTCCCGCCAGGACCACCGGCGAGGTCTCCATCTCGAACGGGATGGCCCCGACCAGGCAGAGCACCGCGAGCAGGGCCGTGGCGCCGGTCAGGCCGAGCCAGGCCAGCGCGAGCGGCGGCAGCGTGGTGCTGGAGTGGGCGTTGAGCACGTAGTAGCCGGCCAGTCCGACGGCGGCCGCGGAGCCCCACAGGACGCCGAGCGGGTGCACGTTCGCGCCGCTGACCAGGTCGAGGACCAGCACGAGCCCGGCGATCGCGACGAGCGCGCCCACCATCGTCAGCCGCGAGGGCCGCTCGCCGTGCCGCAGCCACATCCAGGCGACGACGAGCACGACGCCCATGTATTCCAGCAGCAGCGCCGGCCCGACTGCCATCCACTGCACCGCCGAGAAGAACGCGAACTGCGGCACCACGATCGCCAGCAGTGCGTACGCCACCACGACCCGCCAGCTCGCGGCGACACCCCGCCACCGGCCGGCGAGCGCGCGCAGCGCGAAGGGTGCCAGCACGACGGCGCCGATGCCGACACGGAAGACGAGCACCCCGCCGGTGGACCAGCCGGTGTCGAAGAGGCCGCGCCCCAGCGGCCCGGAGAGGCTGAACGTGACCGCCGAGACGACTGCCATCAGCAGTCCGGCAGCCACCAGCGGCGTCTTCTGCGTGCTCTGCGGCACCGCCTCGTCATTGGTCAACGTCGTCATGGCACATGACAATCCCACCGGCGCGGTAATGTGTCAACATGGTTTTCACCCATGACACGGACGTAAGCCTCCAGGCCGCCGCCGCGCTGGCGAACACCCTGGCCATCTCCCCCGGCTCGGTCGATGAGCTGGCGACCGTCGCCGCCCTCGACGCGTTCTTCGCGGCGTACGACTTCACGGGGCGGCACGACCGCGACCGCGCCGAGCTCGACGAGGTCCGCGCCCTTCGCATCCGGGTGCGCGAACTGCTCACCGCCGAGCGCGACGAGGCCGTGAGGCTGGCCAACGAGCTGCTCGCTGAGCACAGCGCCACCCCGCAGCTGGTCCGCCACACGACGTACGACTGGCACATCCATGCGACCGAGCCCGACGCGCCGCTCGCCACCCGGATCGCCGTCGAGACCGCGATGGCGATGGTCGACGTCATCCGCGCCGACGAGCTGTCCCGGCTCTCGATCTGCGACGACGAGGGTTGTGCGGGCGTGGTCGTCGATCTCTCCCGCAACCGCTCCAAGCGCTACTGCTCGGCCACCTGCACCAACCGCAACGCCGTTGCCGCCTATCGGGAGCGTCAGGCGAGCACGAAGTAGCGGAGGGCTACGTAGACCCAGGCCACGGCGAGCGTCACGATCGTCACCACGATGCCGTACCTGGTGAACTTCCAGAAGCTGATCGGGTGGCCGGCCTTGGCGGCGAGCCCGAGCACCACCACGTTGGCGCCGGCGGCGACGGCGGTCGTGTTGCCACCGAGGTCGGCGCCGAAGACGAGGGCCCACCACAGCGGGCTGTCGGCGCCCGAGGACGGCGTCGAGGCGACCATCTCCTCCACGATCGGCACCATCGCCGCGGTGTAGGGGATGTTGTCGACGAAGCCGCCCACGACGGCCGAGCCGATCATCAGTCCGGTCACCCCGGCGAGCTCGTTGTCGCCCATCAGGTCAGCGGCGTACGACCCGAGGGAGCCGATCACACCGACCTCGACCAGGCCGCCGACCAGCACGAACAGCGCCATGAAGAAGGCCAGCGTCGACCACTCGACCTCCTCCAGGAACGCCTCGGTCCGGGTCTGGGAGACGACCACCATCGCGCCGGCGCCGAGCATCGCGACCATCGACGGGTCCAGGTGGAGCTCGGTGTGCAGGCCGAAGGCGAGCATCACCAGGGCCAGTACGGCCAGGCAACGGTAGAGCAGCCCACGGTCGTGGATCGCCGAGGCGGGCGGCTCGATCAGGCCGTCCAGGTCGACCCGGCCACGGAACTCACGCCGGAAGAGCACCCGGACCAACCCGATCAGCACGACCAGCAGGATCAGGCACAGCGGCAGGGAGTGGATCAGGAAGTCGTCGAAGGTCAGGTTGGCCCGGCTGGCCACGATGATGTTGGGCGGGTCGGCGATCAGGGTCGAGGTGCCGCCGACGTTGGCGGCCAGGATGAGTGAGATCAGGTAGGGCATCGGGCGCAGGCCCAGCCGCTCGCAGACCGACAGGGTCACCGGCGTGACGAGCAGCACGGTGGTCACGTTGTCGAGGATCGGCGAGAGCGCCGCGGTGACCAGGATCAGCAGCGTCGCCAGCCGCGCCGGACGGCCGCCGGAGTGCTTGACCGCCCACAACGCGAGGAACTCGAACAGGCCCGTCTGTTTGAGGACACCGACGATCACCATCATCCCGAAGAGCAGGAAGATGACGTCCCAGTCGACTCCGGTCTGATGACTGAAGAAGGCCGACTCGGCGTTGATGATGCCGAGCGCGACCATCGCGGCGACGCCACCCAGGGCGGCGGCGACGCGGTGGACGCGCTCGGTGGCGATGAGGCCGTAGGTGACGATGAAAACGGCCACCGCTGCGTACACGATCATGCGTTGAGCTCCATGCCATCGACTCTCCGTGACAGCACTCCGGATCCGAATGGGTGCTGCCACCCATAAGTCCAGGCCAGAGGACATGTCAGGCTTGCTGCATGAGCCATCTACCCCTCTACTGGAGGGTCTGCCTGACGAACGGGACGGTGTTCTGCGTCGGCACCCTGGTCCTGGCGCTGTCCCCGGCCCGGGTCTCGGAGCGCGTCCTGGCCTCGGAGGCGGTGATCCTGGCGGTCGGGCTGGCCGCGATGGCGACCCTCAACGCGCTCCTGCTGCTACGCAGCCTGGCGCCGATCGACCGGGTGATCCGCACGATGGACTCGGTGGACCACCTCTCCCCCGACCAGCGCCTGACGACGGAGGGCAAGGGCGCGGGCGCACGTCTGGTGGCGAGCTACAACGCGATGCTCGAGCGGCTGGAGACCGAGCGGAGCACCAGCAACGCCAAGGCGCTGGCCGCGCAGGAGGCGGAGCGGCACAGGATCGCCCAGGAGCTCCACGACGAGGTGGGTCAGTCGCTCACCGTCGTGCTCCTGGGGCTCAAGGGGCTGGAGCGACAGGTGCCGGAGGAGGTACGCCCCGAGCTCGCCGCCGTGCGCGAGTCCGCGCGCACCGGCATCGACGACGTACGCCGCGTGGCCCGGCAGCTGCGGCCGGGCGTGCTCGAGGACCTCGGTCTGCACGCCGCCCTGGCCTCGCTGGCCACCGATGTCGGCGCGCTGGGCCGCACGACCGTACGCCGCACCACCGGCCGCGGGCTTCCCGAGCTGCCCCAGGACCGCGAGCTGGTGATCTACCGGGTCGCCCAGGAGGCGCTCACCAACGTCGTACGCCACGCCCACGCCGCCACCGCCGAGCTCTCCTTGTGCAAGGTCGGCGACAAGGTCGTCCTCACCGTCTCCGACGACGGCCGTGGCAGCGCCGCCCTGGTGGCCGGTGCCGGGATCAGCGGCATGCGGGAGCGGGCCCTGCTCGTCGGTGCCGACCTGAGCGTGACCAGCACGCCCGGCCGCGGCACCACCGTCCGTCTGGAGGTACCGCTGTGACTCCCACGCCCGCAAAGATCCGGATCCTGCTGGCCGACGACCACACCCTCGTCCGCCGCGGAGTCCGCCTCATCCTCGACGCCGAGCCGGACCTCGAGGTGGTCGCCGAGGCGGCCGACGGGGCCGAGGCCGTCGCCGCGCTGCGCGACGTCGAGGTCGATCTGGTGATCCTCGACGTCGCCATGCCCCGGATGACCGGGCTGCAGGCCGCGCGCACGATCGCCCGGATGCGTACGCCTCCGAAGATGCTGATGCTCTCGATGCACGACAACGAGCAGTACTTCTTCGAGGCGCTCAAGGTCGGTGCCAGCGGGTACGTCCTCAAGTCGGTCGCCGACGAGGACCTGGTCAAGGCGTGCCGCACCGCGATGAGCGGTCAGGCCTTCGTCTATCCGGGCGCGATGAGCGCGCTGGTCCGCGACTACCTCGACCGGCTCAACCGCGGCGAGAGCCTGCCACGCACGGTGCTGACCGAGCGCGAGGACGAGGTGCTCAAGCTCATCGCCGAGGGCCACTCGACCCGCGAGATCGCCCGGGAGCTGACGATCTCCTACAAGACCGTCGAGCGGCACCGCGAGAACATCCTCGCCAAGCTGGGACTCCGCGATCGCACTCAGGTGACCCGCTACGCCATCCGAGCGGGCCTCATCGAGCCCTGAGATGTCCTACGGTCGAAGGATGGACCCACGGCTCGACACGGACCTCGCCGGGATGCCCGATCTCCTCGGCGCGGTCCAGGACTACGCACACGACATCATCGCCGGACTCGACGACCGGCCGGTGACCTCGCCTGCCCGGCCGCCCTCCTCCGAGCGGCTTCCCACGCGGGGCGCCGGCGGTGCCGCCGCGCTCCGTCACTTCGGATCCCGTTGGGCGCCGGGGTTCTCGGCCAGCGCCGGCCCCCGCTATCTGGGCTTCGTCACCGGCGGGGCGACTCCGGCCGCGGTCGCCGGCGACTGGCTGACCTCGGTCTTCGACCAGAACACCATCACCGTCCAGGACTCCGCGGCGAGCGCCCTGGAGCGGGAGACGGTGCGCTGGATCCGGGAGCTGCTGGACCTCCCCGACGACGTCAGCGGAGCGTTCGTCACCGGCGCGACGATGTCGAACCTCACCGGCCTGGCCCTGGCCCGTGAGTGGGTGGGCGACCGGCTCGGGGTGTCGGTCTCGGCCCAGGGCGTCGCGGCGCTCGGCCCCGTCGCCGTGCTCTCGGGTGCCGCCCACTCCACCATCTCCAAGGCGCTGTCGGTGCTCGGTCTGGGCCGGGACAGCCTCCGCCCGGTCGCGCTCCTCCCGGGCCGCGAGGCGGTCGACATCGACGCGTTGCGAACCGCGCTGCGGGAGCAGGACGGCCGGCCGGCGATCGTCGTGGCCAATGCCGGCACCGTGAACACCGGCGACTTCGACGACCTGGGCGCCATCGCCGACCTTCGCGACGAGTTCCCGTTCTGGCTCCACGTCGACGGCGCCTTCGGGGCGTTCGCGGCGCTCTCCCCGTCCAGCGCTCACCTCGCCGAGGGTCTCTCCCGCGCCGACTCGGTCTGCGTCGACCTGCACAAGTGGCTCAACGTGCCCTACGACTCGGGCATCCAGCTCACCCGCCACCAGGACCTGCAGGCCCGGGTCTTCAGCAACGCCTCCGCCTACATCGGGTTTCCCGACGCCGAACCCGACTTCGTCCATCTGACCCCGGAGAGCTCACGACGCCTGCGCGCCCTGCCGGCGTGGTTCACCCTGTACGCCTACGGCCGCGACGGACACCGCGAGATCGTCGAGCGGACCATCGCCCTCGCCCGCCGAGTCGGACGGCAGCTGGCGGAGATCGACGGTGTCGAGCTGCTCGCCCCGGTCCGGCTCAACATCGTGTGCGTGAAGGTCCCCGGCGACCCGGCCGACCTCGCCCGCCGTATCGCGGAGACCGGCGTGACCTTCGTGACCCCCACGGTCCACCGGGACGCTCCCGCGCTGCGCCTGGCATTCAGCAACTGGCGTACGTCCGAGGCGGATGCTGACCGGATCGTCGAGGTGTTCCGGCGGGTCCTGTCGGACGGATAGCCCACGAGGCGGCCGCGAGCAGGAACGTCAGGCTGCCTGCCACGACTGCGATGGCGAGGTCGGGCAGCCAGGTGATCGCGAAGCCGAGCGTCACGCCCAACAGACGTGGCAGCAGCGCCAGGCCCACCGCGGCCGACCCGGCCGCCGCTGCGAACGCCCACCTGAGCCGCGACGAGATCGGGTGGCGGCGCGCGACCAGCATGAGCACCAGGCCGACCGGGAGGAGGCCGCTCAGGAGCCAGGGCGCCGCTGACAGCAACGGGTCACCCGCCCTGACCGTCGCGGACCTGCCGCCCATGATCTCGTCGATGTCCGCGGCCGCCGCGCTCAGACTCGGTGCGCGCTTCTCCGCGTAGGAGTTGGCCAGAACGACAACCGCCCGGTCCTCGCCGGGGATCAGGGAGACGTGGGCGAAATAGCCGGGGGTGGCACCGGTGTGGTGGACGCGGCGGCGATCATCACCATCGATGCTCCAGCCGTAGCCATAACCCCGTCCCGGCCCGGTGACCTCCTGAATGCTCCACGCCTCGCCCGCGAGGTCGCGCGGCAGCACCTGACCCGCGAGCTGCGCGCGGGCGTACGTCACCAGGTCGTCGAGCGTCGAGACCACATACCCGTAGGGCGCACCGGACTCGTCGAACCCGGGATCGTAGGCACGTGTCCACGCCCACCAGTGGCGGTGGCCTGCGGCGAGCGTCGAGGCACCGTCCGCGTCCGCGGCCGTGCGGGTCATCCCGAGCGGCTCGAAGAGGTCCTCTCGCGCGAGGGCCGCGAACGAGCTGCCCGTGACCTCCTCGACCAGAGCCCCCAGGACGAGGTAGTCGGCGCTGTTGTAGGCGTACTCCCCCGGCGTGCCGTGATGCTCGAGGTCGCCGGCGGCCCGGCGCAGCGCCCCCGGCTCGTTGTCGAACCGCTCCGAGACGGCGAGCCCGTCACCGGCGGTGTAGCCGGCCGTATGGGTGAGCAGCTGACGTACGGTCATCGTCGGCGCGTCCAGCCAGGTCAGATACCGGTTCACCGGATCGTCGAGCCGGATCCGGCCGTCCTCGACCAGACCGAGCACCAGCGCGCTGGTGAAGGTCTTGGCGACCGAACCCACCAGGAACGGGGTCACGGGCGAGACCGGGTCCCCGTCGCCGTCCTCGCCCGAGAGATATGTCCGCACCTTGTCACCGTCGACGACAGCGACCGCCGCGCCTGGCACGCCGTTGGCTTCGCGCCATTCCTCGACGTACGCCTCGACGGCGGCGTCCGGATCCGCCGGCTCCTCCGCCGAGGACGGCGGGGCCGTCACGACGATCGCCACCACGGAGGCGGCGACTGCACTTGTCAGAAGTCGAGAGATGTCCATGTCGGCGACAATAACCGTACGACCATATTGTTATCATCTGATTTGTGCCCAGAACCGCAGACCACGACGGCCGACGTGCCCAGATCACCACCGGCGTACGCGAGCTCGCCCTCCTCTCGGGGCTCGGCTCCGTGACTGTCGCCGGAACCGCCAAGGCCGCGGGCGTCTCCGTCGGGCTGGTGCAGCATTACTACGACTCCAAGGAGTCTCTGCTCGCGGACACCCTGAGCCGTCTGCTGAGCGACATCGAAGTTCGCGTCGATGCGGCCATCACCCGGGCCGAACGCGCCCACGCCCGCATCGAGCACATGCTGGGTGCGGGGTTGCTGGAGCTGCTTCCGCTGAGCCCCGCCCACCGGGACGAGACCTATCTGAGGCACGCCTTCGCCGGGCTCGCCCTCGACAATCCGACGCTCGCCGAGCACCAGCGAGCCTTCGACCGGCGTTTCCGCGACCGGATCACCCAGGCGGTGAGGAACGGGATGGAGTGCGGAGAGGTCATCCCCGACACCGACAGCCTGCTCGAGGGAGAGGCGGCGTTCGCGCTGACCCAGGGGCTCGCCGCACGTCTGCTCCTCGACGGGCACGACGGCGCCAGGAACCGCGCGAAGGCTGCCATCGCCGCCCGGATGGCCAGCGTGTTCGTCGGCCCGTGCGCGAGGGAGTCCCAGTAGCTCAGGCGCCGAACTCCCGGGCGCGCAGCCGCGCCAGGTGGGCGTGCACCAGCGGCAGCACCGACGCCCCCTCGCCGCTCGCGGAGGCGACCCGCTTCATGGACCCGGCGCGTACGTCACCGACGGCGAAGACGCCCGGCACCGTCGTCTCCAGACTCGCGGGCGGGTTCCCGTCGACCCACGCCTCGCGAGGTACGTCGCGGCCGGTCAGGACGAACCCGTTCTCGTCGAGCGCCACGCCCTCCGCCAGCCACGAGCAGTCGGGTTCCGCTCCGAGCAGGCAGAACAGGCCGTCGGCGGACGTCTTGGTGTCCTCTCCGGTGTCCAGGTTCTCCAGCTGCAGCCACTCCAGCCGGCCGTCGCCACCACCGTCGGCGACGACGGTGCGGGGCTGAACCCGAATGTTCGACGTCGCGTCGATCTCACGCGTCAGATAGGCCGACATGGTCTCCGCGAGGTCGTGTCGCCGGACCAGGATCGTCACCGTGCTCGCGAACTTGGCGAGGTGGATGGCCGCCTGCCCGGCCGAGTTGCCCCCACCGATCACGAAGACGTCACGGCCCTGCATCTCGCGCGCCATCGACGTCGCGGCGCCGTAGTAGACGCCCGCACCCACCAGGTCGTCCACGGCGGGCACCCCGAGCCGCCGATAGGTCACGCCCATGGCGAGGACGACCGTGCGGGCGCAGAACTGCGCGCCGCGTACGTGCACGTGCTGGTGCTCGGGCTCGTGGGCGGGGCCGGGTTCGATCCCGGTCGCCGGCCGTCCGGTGAAGAAGCGCGCGCCGAACCGGCTTGCCTGGATGCGGGATCGCTGGGCGAGGCGCATGCCCGAGATGCCGCGCGGGAAGCCGAGGTAGTTGCGGATCATCGAGCTCGACCCTGCCTGGCCGCCGATCGCGTCGCGCTCCACGACGACCGTCGCCAAGCCCTCCGACGCGGCGTAGACGGCCGCCGCGAGGCCCGCGGGACCACCGCCCACGATGGCCACGTCGGCGATCACCCCCTCGGGGATCTCGTCGAACCCGCCGTAGATGGCCTCGGCGGCCGTCGCCGCCGTCGCCCCGGAGACCACGCGACCCGTGAAGGTGCGGACCAGGGGCAGCCGTGCCCCCGGGCCCGCCTCCTCGATGAGCTCCTGGGCCTCGTCGTCGCTCGGCTCGAGGGCGCGATGCGGGAAGCCCATGCGGTCCAGCAGGTCGCGGACCGCCGCCGCGGCGCGGTCGCCGGGCTCGGCCACGACGTCGGTCACGGTCACCAGGGGCCTGCCCACCGACCAGCCCCACTCCGAGAGCAGCTCGATCAGCGCGGTGTGGAACTCCTCGTCCCGCGGGCCGCGCGGGATGAGCACGTAGGTGTCCATCTCCCGCTCCAGCGCCGCGGCACGCAGGGCTTCGAGTGCACCGGAGAAGTCCTCCCACGAGACCAGCGCGACACGGCGCGCCGTCGCCACGACGGCCGGCACCTGGCGCAGGAACTCGATCGAGGTGCCCTCGTCGAGCACATGCTCGGCGGCGACCATCGCGATCTGCGCACCCTCGGCCACCAGTCCGCGTGTCCTGTCGAGCCCCGCGGCGAATCCCAGGACCGACTCGATCCGGTAGTCACGGTCGTACCGTGCCCGGAACTCCTGCTCGATGACGGCGGCGTGCTCGCCGCCGACCAGCACGATGACCGGCTTGTCACGCTCCATGCCGCACAGCGTAGACGCGGCGGTGTCTCAGTCGCCAAGGAACTGGCGCAGGGACTCAGGAGCGCGCCTCGGGTCAGCATCTACGGATCACACCGGTCACAGCGGACATCGTCGGGCGGATCGTCGTCGTCGATCAGCTCCTCGATCCAGTCGACCAGCCGGACGCCCTCGACCTCGGTGTCGTAGAAGGCGTTCTCGAAGTCGAAGATCCCGTGGTCGTCTCCCGGGGCGGTGTAGCTGTGCAACGCCACCCCGGCAGCTTCGATCGCCGTCTCGTTGCGATCGATCTCGGCAAGCAGATCCGGCGGATCACCGTCCATCCACTGGGTCACCTCCACAGCGGCGTGCGGATCGTAGGCGAAGTCGAACCTGGCCATCACGAGGTCGGGATCCCGCAGGCCTGCCTGGGTCCAGAACCGAGGGACACCCCAGTCCTGGGCAGCGAGCCCGTCGACCGCCCACTCAGGGGCGGCGTCGTACGCCCCCCAGGTCTCGTCGAGGATCTTGGTGTTGAACTCAGGGTGGTCGGGCCATGCCCCGGACTGGCCGCCGAGCACGGTGACCTGGGCATCGGGAAGGCGGTCGGCGACGAGGGCGCCGTAGAGCGGGGCCGCGACCGAACCCGCGGTCTTGCCTACGACGACGACCTCTTCAGCGTCCGGGTAGTGCTCGGCGAGGTAGTCGAGAGCCGCAGTGCCGTTGACATAGCCGTGATGCTCGACGGTCAGCGTCGGCGAGTACTTCTGGGAGGCGTTACCCAGGTGGGCATCACCGGTGCAGGAGCTCACGTAGAGGTACGAATACTCGGCGAACGGGTTGTCGCCCCGAGTGGTGTCGAACATCCCGCTCCGATTCTCCGGATTCGTACCCTCGAGGTTCCAGTCGTAGAAGTCGCTCTCGCCAGGAATCTCGGTGCTGGTGAAGGCGCAGGTCTCGGCATCCCAGCAGACGCCGCCGCCGTTGAGGAAGAGCACGACCTTGGCCGGGTCGGCCCGCCGTTCCCAGAAGGCGAACTGGCTGCCGTCGGCGCAGTGACAATCACCTGCCGGGACGACCCGTTTCCAGACCATCGCGGTGCGAGGGGTCCATGGCAGGCTGCAGCCGGACACCACGAGAGCAAGAGCGGCCAGCAACAGCAGTGGCATCTTCGTCATGACCCAGAGGTTGCCCGCCGGTGGGACCGACGCGCGCCTGTCTGTGGTCATGGTCCGATCCCTCACCTCAGACAGGTGTGAGGCGGCTGCGCCCGCCCTAGGATGGCGCCTGCTATGAAGACTCGTGCGGCGGCCCTGAGCGGACTGTTGCGCAGCTCGAGCGTCCAGGACGCGGGCTTGGCTGCGCTGCTGCTGGTCGGTACGTGGGTGGGTGGCGGCAACGCGACTCCGGCAGTCGGAGTCTGCCTCGTCGCCGTCGCGGTACGTCGCAGATGGCCGATCCCAGCCCTGGTCGCAGCGTCGCTCGCGTCGGTGGCGCAGATGGCCCTGGGCACGGGACCGGTGGCAGCCGACCTCGCCGTACCGATCATCCTGTACACCATCGCCGCTCACCGTCCGATCAAGGTGTCACTCACTCTGCTCGTGACCGTCCTGGCCGCAGCGACGGCATGGTCGACGTACGTCAGCACGGACGGCAAGACCGACGGCGCGACACCTGCCGTCGGCGGACGGACCATGCAGTCCAGCGACACCCTCGAGATGTTCGGGCCCACCGCCTGGGGAGGGGTCTTCCTCCTCGGTTCCGTACTGGTGCTCGCCTGGGCGATCGGGTGGGGGATGCAGGGTCGGCGCGCGTACCTCGATCAGCGCGCCGCGCTGGCTGTCGCCGCCGAACGGGCCCGGATCACCCGCGAGGTCCATGACGTCGTCGCGCACGGTCTGGCCGTCATCGTGATGCAGGCGCAAGGCGGCGCTGCTGCGTTCACCAAGCGGCCCGCAGACACGCTGGCTGCCCTGGACACGATCGTGTCGACCGGGAGGGCCTCGCTCGCGGATCTGCGGCACGTGCTGTCGGCGCCCGACGAGACCGACGGCTCCCTGGGGCCAGTGGTCGGCCTGGCCCAGTTGCCCAGCCTCGTCGACCAGGTCCGGCAGGCGGGCACCCCGGTCCAGCTGCGGATCAATGGATCGCCGCAGCCTGTGCCCGCCGGCATCGACGTCTCGTCGTACCGGATCGTTCAGGAGGCGCTGACCAACACCATGAAGCACGCAGGGGCCGACGCGTCCGCACGGGTCGAGGTGACGTATGCAGCCGACGCGATGACCCTCGAGGTCACCGACGACGGCTCCGGCGGCTCGCACTCCGGCGGGACCGGCAACGGGCTGAGAGGGATGCGCGAGCGCGTCTCGCTGCTGGGTGGCGACCTCGACGCAGGCCCGGGGCAGGACGGCGGCTATGTCGTCCGAGCCCGCATCCCCCTCGCCCCGGGGGCAGCCGGATGATCCGGGTGCTTCTGGTCGACGATCAGGCGCTGCTCCGTGCCGGCCTGCGGATGATCATCGAGAACACCGACGACATGGAGGTCGTCGGCGAGGCCGGGAGCGGGACCAGCGCTGCCGCCACAGCGGTCGAGGCGGTGCCCGACGTCATCCTGATGGACATCAGGATGCCCGAGGTCGACGGGCTGGAAGCGACCCGACGCATCCGCGCGTCGCTTCCCGACGGGCCGCGCATCCTGGTCCTCACCACGTTCGATCTCGACGAGTACGTCTACGCCGCACTGCGAGCCGGAGCCAGTGGATTCCTGCTCAAGGACACGCTCGCCGCCGACCTGCTCTCCGCGATCCGTGTGGTGGCGCAAGGCGACGCGATCGTCGCTCCTTCCATCACCCGGCGTCTCATCGAGCGCCATATCGGCACGGTCGGCGACCCGCTGCCTCGCTCCGAGACCGAGCTTCGCGTCCTCACCGAGCGGGAGCGTGAGGTGCTCGAGCTGATCGCTCGGGGGCTGTCCAATGCAGAGATCGCCGGCCGGCTCTTCCTCACCGAGGGGACCGTGAAGGGTCACGTCAGCCACATCCTCGCCAAGCTCGGTCTGCGAGACCGGGTCCAGGCTGTGATCCGGGCCTACGAGTGCGGTCTGGTCCGCGCCGGCTAGGGCAGGTCGCCGAGGAACTGGCGCAGGGCCGCGAGGAAGGTCTCCGGCTTCTCGGAATGGACCCAGTGTCCGGCGCCCTTGACGGTCACCTTGCGGTAGCGCGGGAACCACTCCTTCATCGCCGGCGCGTAGTCGTCGGTGACGTAGTTCGACAGCTCGCCGGCCACCCACAGCACGGGTCCGTCGTAGGGCTCGTACGCCTTCAGCTCCTCGGTCGGCCAGGCGCCGATGCGGTCGAGGTCGCGGCCGAGGACGTCCAGGTTCATCGCCCAGCGCCAGCCGTCCCCGTCGCGGCGCAGGTTCTGCAGCAGGAAGCCGCGGACCGTCGGGTCGGGGACCGCCTCCTGCATCCCGGCATCGGCCTCCTCGCGGCGGGTGATGCGGTCCAGGTCGAGGCCCTGCATGGCGTCGACGTACGTCTTGAAGCCGCCGACGCGCTCGTAGACGACCGGGGACATGTCGGCCACGACGAGCTTCGCCACCAGCTCCGGGCGGGTGATCGCGAGCAGCATCGCGACCTTGCCGCCCATCGAGTGGCCGACCACGGTCGCGGGGTCGTCGGCCCCGTCATCAGCGGAGAGCAGCTCGGCGACCGCCGCGGTCACCTCGAGGTAGTCGAAGCTGTCAGGCTGCGGGGAGCGGCCGTGGTGAGGCAGGTCGACGAGCGTGACCCGATGCTTGTCGGCCAGCTGCTTGCCGAGCGTGTTCCAGTTGCGTCCCTGTCCGAAGAGTCCGTGCAGGAAGACGACACGACTTCCGGCCTCGCCGAGCTCGAGCGTATGAAGTGGTGGCACCGGGGAAGCGTACGCCGCTAGAAATCGAAGCCGTCGAACATGTCGCCGATGCCGTCGCCGATCCCGCCGAACATGTCCCCCATGCCCTCGCCGATGCCGCCGATCGCATCGCCCATGCCCTCGCCGATCTCACCAAAGGCGTCGAAGCCGCCGAAGGCGCTGAACATCAGCCCGGCGAACATCCAGTCCATCGGCGAGAAGGCGCCGAAGTAGCCGGCGGCGTAGGGACGGTAGGCCGGACCACCCTGCCAGTAGGGAACGCGCTCGTTGCCGACCATCACCTTGCGGGTGTCGGGCTCAGCGCCCGCCTTGACCCGCTCGGCGTCGAGCGCACAGGCAGGTACGTCACGGGTGGTGCCACCCGGCGGCGCCCAGGCCACGTCCTCGGTCGACAGTCCGTGGCGGGGGTCGAAGAAGCACGGCGGGCGACGCTTCGGCAGCGGCTCGCCGGCGACCCGCGCCTCGACGCACGCGATCGCATAGCGGCCGTCCTCGACGATCGTGGTGATCTTCTTGACGTCGTCGGGCTCGGTCATCTTGTCAACGGTGCGTTTGGCCGTCTCGTATTCGTCCAGCGCGCGCTGGTAGTCGGCGTTGGCGCCCTCGTCGAGCTCCTTGCCGGCCATGTCCAGGTCGAGCTTCTGCAGCTCTTCACCGAAGGCGGTCACGTCCTCGAAGGCGAGCTGCTTGACCGGTTCGAGATCGGCGCGCTGCTTTTCGAGCGCTCGCGCCTGCGAGCGCCTGCTGGTCACCACCACGGTCCCGATCACCGCGACGACGATGAGGAGTGCGATCAGAAGTCCCACGTCACCCAGCGTACTGCTGGGGTGGTCGGGGGTGATCCTTCATCAAGGGATGCAGACGAAAGCACACATCCCGTGCGGAACTCCGCACGGGATGTGTGCCTCGAGCTGCATACCTTGCGACAGGTTCAGGGCATCAGCTGTAGTCGCGGAACCCCTTGCCCGTCTTGCGACCGAGGTAGCCCGCGGTGACCAGGTGCTCCAGCAGCGGCGCGGGCGCGAAGCCCGGCTCGCGGAACTCGAGGTAGAGCTCCTTCTCGATCGCGAGCGAGACGTCGTTTCCGACCACGTCGAGGAGCTCGAAGGGGCCCATCGGCAGCGCACAGCCGAGCTTCATCGCGGTGTCGATGTCGTCGGCGGTCGCGTAGTGCCCCTCGAGCATCTTGACCGCGTCGTTGAGGTAGGGGAACAGCAGCGCGTTGACGATGAAACCGGCCCGGTCCCCGCACGAGACCGGCGACTTGCCGACCGTCGAGCAGAGGGCCCGGACGGTCTCGGAGACCTCCTCGGACGTGGTCACCGTGGAGACGACCTCGACCAGCTTCATCACCGGCGCCGGGTTGAAGAAGTGCATCCCGACGACGTCGGACGGCCGCTTGGTCACCTTCGCCAGCTCGATGACCGGCAGGCTCGAGGTCGTGGTCGCCAGGATCGCGCCCTGCTTGCAGATGTCGTCGAGGTTCTCGAAGAGCGTGGTCTTGATGGCCAGGTCCTCGGCGATGGCCTCCACGACGATGTCGACGTCGGCGAGGTCGTCCAGCGAGGTCGTGCCGGTCAGCCGGCCGAGGATCTCCGGCTTCGCCGACTCCTCCAGCTTGCCGCGTCCGATCGCCTTGTCGAGGCTCTTGGTGATCCGCGCCGCGACGCCGTCCACCTTGTCCTGGCTCCGGCCCACGTACGTCACGTCGTAGCCGCCCTTGGCGAAGACCTCGACGATCCCCGACGCCATCGTCCCCGTGCCGACGACGCCGACCTTGGTGATCTGACGGCGCAGCTCGTGGGTCGCGTCGGCGCTCGGGGTCAAGGCGTCCGGCACCACGACGGGTGAGTCGGCGGCCTCGTAGGTGTAGAAGCCTCGGCCCGACTTCCGCCCGAGCATCCCGGCGGTGACCATCTGCTTGAGGATCGGCGCGGGGGCGTGCAGCCGGTCGCGACCCTGGCGGTACATCGTGTCGAGGATCTCGTAGGAGGTGTCCAGCCCGATCAGGTCCAGCAGCGCCAGCGGCCCCATCGGGTAGCCGCAGCCCAGCCGCATCGCGGTGTCGATGTCCTCGCGGGTGGCGTAGTGACCCTCGAACATCGAGACCGCGTGGTTCAGGTAGCCGAAGAGCAGCGCGTTCGCGATGAAGCCGGCCCGGTCACCGCACACCACCGGCGACTTGCCGAGCTTGCCGACGACCTCGCGAGCGTTCTCGAGCACCTCGGGCTCGGTCACCACGGTGCGTACGATCTCGACGAACTTCTGCACCGGCGCGGGGTTGAAGAAGTGCACGCCGACGACGCGGCCCGGGTGCTTGGACGCGGTCGAGATCTCGGTCACCGACAGCGAGGAGGTGTTGGTGGCCAGGATCGTCTCGGGGGCCACGATCTCGTCGAGGGTGGCGAGGATCGACTTCTTCAGCTCCAGCGACTCCACGACCGCCTCGACGACCATGTCGACGTCCTTGAGCGCCGTCGCGTCGGTGGCGAAGGAGATCCGGCCGAGCAGGGCCTCCTGCTCCTCCTCGCTGAGCTTGCCGCGCTTGACCGCGCGGCCCGTCGAGTGCGCCAGGTGGGCCTTGCCGCGCTCGAGGCCCTCCTCGTCCCGCTCGACCCCGACCACGGTGAAACCGTTGCGGGCGAACACCTCCGCGATCCCGGCACCCATGGTGCCCAGGCCGACGACTCCGACTGTCTCGATCGTGCGCTCACTCATGCCGAGCATCCTGCCACGGTGTGATGCCAGGCACGCCAGGACGCCGCTAGATTCAGGCCCCGTGACCGACCAGACCCAGACCGCGGAGCCCCTCGGGGCCGAACGCATCGACGCCGAGCGGATCATCCCCGCCTCCCCCACCGACATCTTCGCCGTTCTCACCGACCCCGACGGCCACGTCGCCATCGACGCCTCCGGCATGCTCCAGTCCGCCGAGGGATCGCGGGTGGGTGCGGTCGACGACCGGTTCGTCGTGCACATGGACCGCGAGGCCCTCGGCGACTACCCGATGGGCAGGTACGACGTCACCGTGATCATCACCGGCTTCGAGCCCGACCGGTCGATCGAGTGGACCATCGACGGCACCATCAAGCCCCCGATCGGCCACCGCTTCGGCTACCAGCTCGAGCAGCTCGACTCCGGCGACACCCGCGTCACCTCGTACTGCGACTGGTCCACCGCCCTCCCCGAGTGGAAGCCGATCTTCCCGGTCATCGACCAGAAGTCCATCCGGGCCACCCTGGGAGTCCTGGAACGAGCCGTACGCCGCGGCTACCCCAAACCCTGAGCCGAGGCGTCACCCCGGTCGGCGGGGGGGGGCACCCCGGCCCGCATGGCCGCACCCGGGCGAGGGGGGAAGTTTGGGGGGCGCGG
>NZ_JBHWLY010000062.1:0-36725 GCF_042730435.1 Nocardioides sp. NPDC059952
CCGACCGGAACGTCCCGTCGTATCCAGGTGGGCTTAGAGCTGTGAGTCGTAGACGCGTACGTAGTCCACGACCATGCTCTGCGGGAACTGGGTCGTGCCGTCGGGGTTGCCGGGCCAGTTGCCGCCGACCGCGACGTTGAGGATGAAGAAGAACGGCTGGTCGAAGACCCAGGGGTTGGCGCCGGTGTTGGCCGTGGTGAAGGTCTGGTAGGCGACCCCGTCGACGGACCAGGTGATCGAGCCGGGCTGCCAGTCGACCGCGAAGGTGTGGAAGGTGTCGGCGAAGGACCAGCCCTGCGGGTGCATGTACTGACCGGTGATGCCGTTGCCGCCGGAGTAGCCCGGGCCGTGCAGGGTGCCGTGGACCAGGTGGGGCTCGTAGCCGACGTTCTCCATGATGTCGATCTCGCCGGAGGCGGGCCAGCCGACGTTGTCGAACTGACCGCCCAGCATCCAGAACGCCGGCCAGATCCCCTGGCCGCGCGGGATCTGGATCCGAGCCTCCAGGCGGCCGAACTTCGGCTGGACCTTGCCCTTGGTGGTGAGCCGGGCCGAGGTGTAGCCGCTCCCGCTCTGCCGGGCGGTGATGACCAGGTTGCCGTTGCCGTCGAGCGCGGAGTTGTCGCGGGAGCTCGTGTAGGTCTGCAGCTCGTTGTTGCCCCAGCCCCCGCCTCCGGTCTCGAAGTTCCAGTTGGCGCCGTTCGGGGCACTGCCGGCGGGCCCGTCGAACTCGTCCGACCAGGTCAGCGCGGCCGCCTCGACCTCTCCGGTGCGGGTCGCCGAGCCGCCGGCGTCGGGGCTGGGCACGGCGGCCGGCGCCGCCAGCGGTGCGACCAGGACGAGAGCCAGAGCGGCGGTCGCCGTGAGTGTGGTGCGGATGGTGCGGATCCTCGAGCTACGCATCGAAACGCTCCTTCATGGGGGTTAACTGTAAGGCGACCTTACTGTTATTTGCCGTGCGACGGAACGGAAACGCCGGGCGACGTCCGGTCACCGCGAGAACACGCTCGATGCGCTCTAATTGATCCCCGGAGCGGGGCCATCGGGGGCCCTGCCCTGCAGGTGAGGTGATCGCATTGGCACGGGATCCATACAGGCCACGGACGCCGATCATCGGCATGACGATGGTGTTCCTCGCGTTGGCGATCGTCGGGGTGACGGCGTACCTGCATCTCGGCTGGTGGTCGCTGATCGGCTACACCGTGGCGGCGGCCGTCGCCGTGGTCGGCGGGTGGCTGCTGTTCAAAGACGTGCCCGAGCCACCGCACTCCGGACCGGGAGCGAGCCGATGACCGGCACCGAAGACCAGACCAGCGGCCAGATCAGCGGACTGACCGACGAGGACGAGGGCTACCACAAGAGCCTCAGCCCGCGGCAGCTGCAGATGATCGCGATCGGCGGCGCCATCGGCACCGGGCTGTTCCTGGGTGCGGGCGGCCGCCTCCGCGAGGCCGGGCCGGGCCTGTTCCTCGTCTACGCCTTCTGCGGGGTGTTCGTCTTCCTGATCCTGCGGGCGCTCGGCGAGCTCGTGCTGCACCGACCGTCGTCGGGGTCGTTCGTCTCCTACGCCCGGGAGTTCCTCGGCGAGCCGGCCGCGTTCGCCGCCGGCTGGATGTACTTCCTGAACTGGGCGATGACCTCCATCGTCGACGTCACCGCGATCGCGACGTACATGCACTTCTGGGGCACCTTCGAGGTCGTCCCGCAGTGGGTGATCGCGCTGATCGCGCTCGCGGTCGTGCTCTCGATGAACCTGATCTCGGTCAAGCTCTTCGGCGAGCTGGAGTTCTGGGCCGCGCTCATCAAGGTGGTCGCGCTGCTGGGCTTCCTGGTGCTCGGGATGATCGTGCTCGCCGGAGGCGAGGAGCTCAACGGCCAGGAGACCGGGATCGGGATGGTGATCGACAACGGCGGGCTCTTCCCGGTCGGCGTGCTCCCGCTCGTCATCGTCATCTCCGGCGTCGTCTTCGCGTACGCAGCGGTCGAGCTCGTCGGCACCGCCGCCGGCGAGACCGCCGAGCCGGCGAAGATCATGCCCCGGGCGATCAACTCCGTCATCGCCCGCATCGCGGTGTTCTACGTGGGCTCGCTGGTGCTGCTCGCGCTGCTGCTGCCCTACACGTCCTACCGGGCGGACGAGAGCCCGTTCGTGACGTTCTTCGACCAGCTCGGGATCGCGAACTCCGGCACCATCATGAACCTCGTGGTGCTGACCGCGGCGCTCTCCTCGCTCAACGCCGGCCTCTACTCGACCGGGCGCATCCTGCGGTCCATGGCGATGAGCGGGAGCGCCCCGACCTTCACCGGTCGGATGTCGAGAAACGGCGTTCCGTACGGCGGGATCCTGCTCACCGGCTGCATCACGCTCCTCGGCGTCGGCCTCAACGCGATCGTGCCGGGCCAGGCGTTCGAGATCGTGCTGAACATGTCGGCGCTCGGCATCATCGCGTCCTGGGCGACCATCGTGATCTGTCAGATCCAGCTCTACCGGCGCTGGAAGAAGGGCTTGATGTACCGGCCCGACTTCCGGCTGTGGGGATCCCCGTGGACCGGCTACGCCACCCTCGTGTTCCTCGCGACAGTGCTGGTCCTGATGGGCTTCGACTATCCGATCGGCACCTGGACGGTCGCGACCCTGGTCGTCATCATCCCGGCGCTGATGATCGGCTGGCGGCTCGTCCGCGACCGCGTCCAGCAGATCGCCGTCGAACGCGAGGGCTACACCGGTGCGATCCCGATCAGGGCGGAGCGTCCGATCTCCGACGAGGCGACAGGCGGCGGCCCCCGCGACGACGAGGGACCGCGCAGCTGACCCTCGCGGTCAGGCGACCGGGCCCTCGCCGAGCGTCACGGTGGTGGTGTGGGCCTCGCCGGCGGCATCGGTCCAGCTGAGCGAGATCTCCTCGCCGGGCTCGTGGCTGCCTAGGACCGAGGTGATGTCCTCGATGCTAGCCACGGCGGTCCCTCCGACGGAGGTGATCGTGCTGCCCGCGGTGACCCCGGCCGCCTCGGCGGCGCCGTCCTCGACGACACCGACGACCAGCGTCGACCTGGTCGTGTCGACCTGCACCCCGAGCGCGGCCGCCGAGCCGCCGATCTCGACGTCGCCGGACTCCTCCCCCGCCAGGATCTGGGCGGCGATGTCGAGCACGGTGTCGATCGGGATGGCGTAGCCCGAGATCTCGGCCGATCCCGAGGTCGCGGCGACGTTCATCCCGATGACCTCGCCGTCCTCGTCGAGCAGCGCACCGCCGGAGTCGCCCGAGACGACATCGGCGTCGGTCTGGATCAGGTCGCTGAGGTCGGAGGCGGTGCCGTCCTCGTTGTTGACGGTGATCGCGGTGCTCGGGTCGGTGACCGTGCCGTCTGCGGCCGAGAGCGAGCCCTGGCCCTCGGCGTTGCCGACAGCGGTGACCTCCTCGCCCTGGGTCGCCGCGTCCCGGTCGGTCGCGACCGTCGAGAGGCCCGAGGCGTCCTCGAGCTGCAGCACCGCGACGTCATGGACGTCGTCGTAGCCGAGGACCGTCGCGGCGTACGTCTCCCCGGTGCTCGGGTCGGTCACGGTGATCGAGGTGGCGCCCTCGACGACGTGGTGGTTGGTCACCACGATCCCGTCGCCGGTGATCGTGAGTCCGGTGCCCGCCCCCTGCGCGGAGCCGTAGCCGACCGCGGTGTTGATCAGCACCACGCCGGTCGACTCTGCCTCGGTCGCGGGCTGGGAGTCGACGGTCGTCGTCGAGGTGCCGAGGCTCTGCCGGTAGGGGTCCACGATCCCGCCGCCATAGGCTCCGCCGTAGCTCTCGATGGAACCGCCGTAGCCGTACCCGGGACCGGACTCGGCTGCGTACGTCCTGGTGGCGCCGACCGCGGCCACCGCGAGGGCCGGGGTGGCGATCGGGATCGCGACGAGCGGGATCGCCGCAGCGGCGAGCAGTGAACGGCGGATACGGCGGGAGCGGGACATCGGGTCCTCCTTGAGGCGGTTGATGCCTCAAGATTCCGCCCAGGTGCTGTGGACTTCCTGTGAGGAAGGCACGGACTGGCTGGGAAAAGTCAGTAGGAGCCTCAGCGCCCGGATCCGCGTCCGTGACCGTGTCGACGGCGCGGCGGCACAGTTCTGCGTCGTCTGGTCTCCTCCAAGTCGCCCCACGGCTCACGCCGGGACCGACGTGTCAGCCCTGGCGGCGGAACCTCCCCGCCACCATCAGTCCGCCGACGATCACCAGGCCGAGACCGAGCCCGAGGAGCGCGGCGAGGAAGGTCGGCGATCCGGTGTTGGGCAGGACGCCGCCGTCGTCGCCGTCGTTCCCCGTGGAGGAACCGGGGCCGTCGGTGCCGGCGCCGGCACAGGCGACCTCGATGTCGACCGCGTCGGAGGCGGGCGAGGTGACCGTACGTCCCGCTGCCCCGGCGATCCCTCGGGCCGCGCCGCCCGCGGGGACCGAGACGGCCTGGGTCGCGGTCAAGGTGTGATCGCCGCAGGCGAGCGCGGGCAGTGTCGTGGACCAGGTGCCGTCCTCGCCGACGGGAACCGTGTCGACGTCCTCGCCGTCGACCTGGACGGTCACGGTCGCACCGGGCTGTCCGGTGCCGGAGACCGCCGGGGTGTCGTCCACGTTGTCGCCGTCCTGGGGCGAGGTGATCACCGGTGCCGGCGGCGTGACGGTGAAGTCGACCGTGGTCGCCGGGCTGGTGTTACCCGCCGGATCGGTCTGGACGGCCTCGACCGTGTGGTCGCCGACCGCGAGCGGGTCGGTGACCACGAGGGACCAGGTGCCGTCGGGCTGGACGACCGCGGTGCCGATCTCCCGACCGTCGATCTCGACGGTCACGGTCGCGCCCGGCTCGCCGGTGCCCTCGATCGTCGGGGTCGTGTCACCGGTGGAGTCGCCGTCGGTCGGCGAGGTGATCTCGGGCGCCTCGGGAGCGGTGGTGTCCACGGTGATGATCACTGCGTTCGACTCGCCCGAGGTGTTGCCCAGCGGGTCGGTCGCGGTCGCGGTGATCGTGTGGTCACCGTCCTCGAGGGGCTCGGTCGGCGTGAAGGTCCAGGTGCCGTCCGGGTTCACCGTCGTCTCCCCGACCGGGTCGCCGTCGATGATGACGGTGATGGTGTCACCGGGGTTCCCGGTGCCCTCGATGGCAGGGGTGTCGTCGTTGGTGCTGTCACCCGACTCGGGCGAGGTGATCACCGGCGCGTCCGAGGAGGCGTCGACGGTGAAGCTCACCGGCTCCGAGACCTCGGAGGTGTTGCCGGCCTCGTCGGTCTGGGTCGCGGTCACCGTGTGCTCGCCGTCGGCGAGCGGCTCGGTCGGCGTGAACGTCCAGGTGCCGTCCGGGTTCACGGTGGTCTCGCCGACGACGTCGCCGTCGATGGTGATTTCGACCGTGGCGCCCGGCTCACCGGTGCCGGTGATCGGCGGTGTCGTGTCGCTGACCGTGCTGCCGTCGGCCGGGCCGGTGATCACCGGTGCCTCCGGAGCGGTCTGGTCCACGGTGAACGTGACCGGGGAGGACGGGTCCGAGACGTTGCCGGAGTCGTCGGTCGCCGTGGCGGTCGCGGTGTGCGGCCCCTCGTCGAGCGGGTCGGTGAGGATCAGGCTCCAGTTGCCGTCGCCGTCGACGGGAGCGGTGCCGACGACGGTGCCGTCGATCGTCACCTCGACCGTGCTGTTCGGCTCCGCCGTACCGCTGACGGTCGGCGTCGGGTCGGCGGTCGAGGAACCGTCGGCCGGCGAGGTGATCACCGGTGCCTCCGGGGCGGCCGCGTCGACCGTGAAGGTCACCGGGGCCGAGGGCTCGGAGACGTTGCCGGCCTCGTCGGCCTGGGTCGCCGTCACGGTGTGCTCACCATCGGCCAGCGGCTCGGTCAGCGGAAGCTCCCAGATGCCGTCAGGGTTGACCGTGGCCTCACCCACGACCTCGCCGTCGATCGTCACCTCGACCGTCGCGCCCGGCTCACCGGTGCCCGTGACGGTCGGGGTGCTGTCGTCGGTGACGTCACCCTCGGCGGGCGAGGTGATCACGGGTGCGGCCGGGGCCTGGGTGTCGACCGTGAACGGGACCGGGTCGGAGGTCGGCGAGACGTTGCCCGCCTCGTCGGTCTGGGTCGCGGTGGCCGTGTGGCCGCCGTCCGCGAGTGGCGTGGTCAGCTCCAGCGACCAGTTGCCGGTCGGGTCGACGGTGGTCGTGCCGACCGGGACGCCGTCGATGAAGACCTCGACCTCGGCGCCGGGCTCGCCGGTGCCGGTGACCGTCGGCGTGTTGTCGGCGGTGACCGAGTCCGCCTCCGGCGCCGTGATCACAGGCGCCTGGGGCGCCGCCGTGTCGATCGTCAGGATCACCGAGTTGCTCTCGGGCGAGACGTTGCCGAGATCGTCGGTCTGGGTGGCGACGAAGGTGTACGTCCCGTCCGCGAGCTCCGGGGCGTCGAGCGTCCAGGTGCCGTCGGGCGCGACGGTGGTCGTGCCGATCTCGGTGTCGTCCTGGTCGTAGACCGTGATCGTGGTGCCGGGGGTGCCGGTGCCTTCGATGGTCGGCGTGTTGTCGTCGGTGGTGGTGCCGCTCTCCGGGCTGGTGATGACGGGCGCCTCCTCGGAGGCATCCACCGTGAAGGTGCTGGTCGCGGCCGGGGAAGTGTTGCCGGCGGCGTCGGTCTGAGTGGCCGTCGCGGTGTGCTCGCCCTCGGCGAACGGCGTACCGACGTCGATGCTCCAGGCGCCCTCGGCGTTGGCCGTGGTCTCGTGGTCGACCCCGTCGACGGTCACGTTGACCGTCGCGTTCGGCTCGGCCGTACCGGTCACGGTCTGTACGTCCGGGCCGATCGTCGAGCCGTCGGCCGGGCCGGTGATGACCGGCGCCTCGGGACCGGCGGTGTCGATGGTGAAGGTGTTGGAGTCAGCCGGGGACACGTTGCCGGCCTCGTCGGTCTGGATCGCGGAGACCGTGTGCTCACCGTCGGCCAGGGCATCGGTCGTCGGCAACGTCCAGCCGCCGTCGGCATCGACCGTGGCCGTGCCGATCACGGTCCCGTCCATGCTCACCTCGACCGTCGCGCCCGGCTCGCCCGTGCCCGTGATCGTCGGGGTGCTGTCGCTGATCGAGGACCCGTCCGCGGGCGACTCGATCACCGGCGCCACCGGGACGACGGTGTCGATGGTGAACGTGTTGGAGTCGGCCGGAGAGACGTTGCCCGCCTCATCGGTCTGGATCGCGGAGACGGTGTGCTCACCGTCGGCCAGGGCATCGGTCGTCGGCAACGTCCAGTTGCCGTCGGGATCGACGATGGCCGTACCGATCACGGTCCCGTCCATGCTCACCTCGACCGTGGCACCCGGCTCACCGGTGCCCGTGATCTCCGGAGTGTTGTCGTTGATCGTGGAGCCGTCCGCGGGCGACTCGATCACCGGCGCCTCCGGCGCGGTGCCGTCCTGGTCGACGTTGGGGCCGACCGTGGAGGTGGCCAGGTCGAGCTGGGCACCGGTGTCGTCGAGGAGGGTGACCTGCACGGCCGTCACGCTGTACGGCCCAGGGCCTGTTCCGCCGACGTCGTTCTGCACGTTGACGTTGACCGCGACGACGTCGGTGAGTCCCTCCAGCACAGGGGCGAGCGTGTTCGTCGCCTGCGTCACCACTTCGTCGATCGCCTGTCCGGCGGTCGCCAGCGCGGTGTTGAGCGCGGTGTCGACCGCGCCACCGATCGCGGGCACCAGGATGTTCGTGATCGGCCCGAGCAGTGCGTCGAGCGGCGCGAGGACACCGCTGCCGTCGGCAGTGATCGGCTTCGTACCGTCGAGAAGGTCCCCCACCGATCCGGTGTAGCCGATGTTCAGCCCGCCGAGCGTGGTGCCGAGGATCGGGTCACGCAACGTGGTGTTGGAGGTGATCGTGATGTCGATGTAGTCGTACGCGTTGGTGATGACGTCGTTCAGGTTGCTCTGCAGCTGACCCAGGAGCGTGGCCACATCGGCGGAGACCTGCTGCATCACCTCGGGGCTGAGCAGCGTCGAGTTGGGCGGAAGATTGTTGAGGTCGATGCCACCGGCGAGGTTCACGGTGACCTGGCCCGTCAGCGGGTCGATCGTGACCAGGTCGGTCGACAGCGGTGAGCTGAGGATCTGGTTGATCTGCTCGTCGATCCGGGAGTTGACGGTGACGGTCGTGTTCGTGCTCGCGGTGCCGGTGACTCCACCGACCAGGTTGATGATCTGGTTGACGCTGCCGTTGACGGCGGTCTCGATGACGTCGCTGAGACCGTTGACCTGCGTGTTGAGGTCGGCGATCGCCTGGTTGGTCGTGGTGCCGATGTCACCGACGACCGGCGAGCGCAGGTCGAGCGTCGCCTGCGCGATGCTGTAGTCGCGGGTGACGATCCACTGACCCGGGTTGTCGGGGTCGGGCTCGAGCCGCGCCGAGGAGTCCACCGCGCCCAGGTCGAGGGCAGCGGCGTCGAGAGCCTGGGTCTGGCCGAGCAGCGCAATCAGATCGAGGCTCGCACTCGCCGTGCCCGTGTCGGCGCTGGAGATCGCGTCGTCCTCGGCGGTGGCCTGCTGGGTGACGGCCTCGAGCTGAAGCAGATCGCCCAGGCTGAGGTCGATGCCTGGAAGGCCGAGCCCGATCGTGCTCAGCGCGGTCACGTCGAGACCGGCGTCGTCCACGGTCGGCGCGCTCGGGTCCGCACCATCGGTGTGCTGCGCCTCGGCGCCGTCGATGCCGGCGACCGTGCTCAGGTCGAGCCCGTCGAGCAGCGACCCACTGAGGAACTGCGCCGAGGACTGCGAGGAGTCCCCTTCGTCCGCGTACGCGGCCGGGCTGGCCCCGACCGTCAACGCCACTACGACGAGAGTCGCGAGCGTCGCTCCCCACGCGCGCGACACTCGCGACCTCGGCACCGACGAATCCATCGACCTGTGCGACGGCATAGTTCCCCCAGGTAAATCACTACTAACAGTCGCATCTCGACTGTTACGCCGTCTCCCGAACTTCGGCTCTAGTACTTTTCATCAAAACGGTGATTCTTGTCACCAAAATCGGGGATAAATCTAGTCATCTGTCAAAGAAATGGTCTTTCGGCCCTAGTGATGACACGTGGGCCAAGGCGCACGGCCCCGCGCACGGTCGGAATGAAAGGGCGCCGAATGGGGTACCTCTCGGCATGGCCGAACCCACCCCACAGCAGGCCGACGCTGCCCCGTCGTCAGTCGCGGGCCTGCGCCGCGTCGGCGCCGAGCCGAGCGATCGGATCGAGCCTGGTGACCTCGCGGGTGGCCAGGTCGACCATCACCGCGGTGTCGGCGGGCACCGGGGTCCAGCCAGGCTGCCCCAGACCGCTGGAGACGATCTCGAGGCCGTGGTCGGTCCGGCGGTAGTCCATCGCGAAGTACTCGGTGGTGTGTCGCGGAGGGATGTCGCCCTCGTCGTCGAAGAGCTCGCGCAGGGCGCGCAGAGGCGAGTCGGCACGCGAGTTGATGTGGATCGCGAACATGTGCGTCCGGGTGAGCATCAGCGCGTTCAGGCTGCATCGCGGGAACTTCCGGACCAGCGTGGCCAGCGCTCGGGTGACGCCCTCGGCCTCGTCGCCGTACTTCTCGACGTTCTGGTGCACGAAGTGGAAGTAGCGCTCGCTGTCGGTGTCACCGCGCAGCCGCGTACGCGACTCCGGGGTCAGCAGCGCCTCGAGATCGGCGATCGGCGAGATGTGGCCGTTGTGCGCGAACGCGGCGCCGTCGGTCAGGAACGGATGGGTGTTCTCCGGACGTACGTCGAGCCCACCGGTCGCCCAGCGAAGATGCACGAAGCCGGCGTGGGAGAGCGGGGTCTCGACGAGCCGACGATAGGTCTCGTCGGTGTCGGCGGAACGCGGCGAGCTCGTCGTGCAGGTGCCTTCGGGCGTGTGCCAGGACATCCCCCAGCCGTCGGAGTGCACGGACGTGAGCGAGGTGAACGCAGCCAGCCCCTCCTCCCCGAGAAGGTCGGCTACGGCACACGGGGACTCGGTCACATATCCGAACAGGCGACACATCGTCGAGCTGCTCCTTTCAGAGGCAGGTGTGAGCAGTGAAGAGCCACTATTCGAGCAGTACCCATCACCAGCTCAGGACAGTCGGCGTCGAGGAGGAGCTTCTCCTCGTCGACGCCGAGACCGGCGCACCGCGATCGGTGGCCAGCGAGGTGCTGCGGGTGGCCCGTCGGCGCGGCGACACCGAGGTCGAACCCGGCGAGGCCGGTGGCTCGGTGGGACCGGAGATGCAGGAGCAGCAGGTCGAGACCGACACTCCGGCCGAGGAGTACCTCGGGCTCCTCGAGCAGGACCTGAGGCAGTGGCGCGACAAGGCGCGCGCCGCCGCGACCGAGGCCGGGGCGCTGATCCTGGCCAGCGGCACGACGCCGTTGCCGGTGTGGCCCCAGACCTTCGACGACGAGCGCTATGCGGCGATGAGCGAGCAGTTCGGGCTGACCGCCAGCGAGCAGCTCACCTGCGGCTGTCATGTGCACGTCTCGGTCGAATCCGACGACGAGGCCGTCGGGGCGCTCGACCGGATCCGCTGCTGGCTGCCGGTGCTGCTCGCGGTGAGCGCCAACTCGCCCTTCTGGCAGGGCGCCGACTCGGGCTACGCGAGCTACCGGTCCCAAGCGATGGCCAGGTGGCCGACGAACGGCCCGACCGAGATCTTCGGCAGCGGCCAGGCGTACGCCGACCACCTGCGCCTGCTCATCGACACCGGGGTGCCGATCGACGAGGGCATGGCGTACTTCGACGCCCGTCCGTCCCGCAAGTACCCGACACTCGAGATCCGGGTCGCCGACGTCTGCCTCGACCCCCGCGATGCCGTGCTCATCGCCGCGCTGACGCGGGCGCTGGTCTCGACCGGGGCCCGGGAGTGGGCCGAGGGCCTGCCGCCCGACCCCGTGTCGGTGGCAGTGCTCCGACTCGCCAACTGGCAGGCGGGGCGGCACGGGATCACCGGCGACCTGCTCGACCCGCGGACCCACTGCCCGAGGCCGGCCCGCGAGGTGGTGGAGCACCTGCTCGAACACATCGGCCCGGCGTTGCGTGACACCGGAGACCTGGTGCGCGCCGAGAAGGGCGTCGGCCGGATCTTCACCGGCGGCACCGGCTCCTCGACCCAGCGCAGGATCCTCGACGAGGAGGGTCGTCTCGACCGGACCGTGGTCCGGCTGGCCGAGCTCACCTGAGTTTTCCCACCCTGAGCAGGAGGTATCTGCGTCATGATCCGATTCGGTCATCTCGACATCGACTTCGACGATCGCGTGCTCACGCCGCGTACCTGGACCGTCCGTCAGTCCACGTGGGCGGTCAAGCTGTCGGCGGAGCTGCCGGACGGGCCGATCCTGGAGCTGTGCTCCGGCGCCGGTCAGATCGGTCTGCTCGCCGCCGCGCTGACCGGCCGCTCCCTGGTGTGCGTCGACGCCGATCCGGTCGCCTGCGCGTTCACCCGGGCCAACGCCGAGCGCGCCGGGCTGGCGCACCTGGTCGAGGTACGCCAGGGCAGCATGGAGGAGGCACTGGACCCGGACGAGAACTTCTGGCTCGTGATCGCGGACCCGCCATGGGTACCCACGGCCCAGGTCGAGCGGTATCCCGAGGACCCCCGGACGGCCATCGACGGCGGCGCAGACGGGATGCTGGTCGCCGAGAGGTGCCTGGCGACGACCGACCAGCACCTCTCCCCCGGCGGCGCGGCCGTCCTCCAGCTGGGCACGACGGGGCAGGCCGATCGCCTGCCGAAGCTGGTCGAGGGCAGCGACCTGACGATCGAGGAGGTGCGGGACTCGCCGGGCGAAGGAGTGCTCGTGCACCTCGCCCTGGCACCGGGGCCGGAACCAGGCATGTCTGCCGCGACTGAGGGGTACTGGACGATCTGAGGGGAAGGTGGGCCGAGATGCTGCCGAAGTCGCGTGGCACCCTGAGTGCTGCTGTGTTCACCGCGTTGCAGAGTGGCGCCACCGCCGATCTGGAGCCGGCTCCGGAGTCGACCGAGGACGCCCAGATCGCTCTGTGGGCGCTCTACGAGCTCAGCTATCGGGGCTTCGACGAGGTCGATCCCGACCTCGAGTGGGACGCGGACCTGCTGCGTCTGCGCCGTGGTCTGGAGAGGTCGTTCGAGGCCGAGCTGCGGCGGCGCTGGGAGCACAGCGACTTCCAGGAGGATCGCGAGCTGGATCTGCCCGGTCTGGTCGCCCGCCACGACGGCCCGTCGCTGGCACGGTTCGTCCAGCGCCGGGCAGACCGGGAGCAGGTGCTCGAGATCCTCAAGCATCGCTCGCTCTACCACCTCAAGGAGGCCGACCCGACCAGCTGGGTCCTCCCCCGGCTCGACACTCGGCCCAAGGCGGCGCTGATGGAGATCCTCTTCGACGAGTACGGCGACGGCGACCCGAACCGGCTGCATCACCATCTCTTCCGCCGGGGCATGGAAGCGGCCGGCCTGCGCACCGACCATGCCTGCTACGTCGATGAGGCGCCGCTCGAGATCCTGGAGTCGAACAACGCACTGTCGCTGTTCGGACTCCACCGTCGGCTCCGCGGAGCGGCGCTCGGCCACTTCGCCGCGTTCGAGTCAACCAGTTCGGTGCCATCGAGGCAGCTCGCCCAAGGCCTGCGTCGACTGGACTTCCCCGAGGAGATCGCGAGCTACTACGACGAGCACGTCGAGGCCGACTCCGCCCACGAGCAGGTGGCAGTGCGCGACGTCTGCGGCGCGTTCGTGGAGGAGAACCAGAACGAGCGCGACCAGGTGTTCCTCGGCGCATTCACCTGCCTCGACCTGGAGGCTCGCTACGCCCGCACGATGCTCACCCAATGGGAGGCCTCATGACGGACTTCGAGCACGCCACGGTCGTGCTGTGCCCGGCCGGGCCGATGCTGCTGCGCGGGAAGCACGAGATCCTGGACCCCGACGGGAAGATCCACCACACGGTTCGCCCGGTCAGCGCGGTGTGCATGTGCGGCGGGTCCGCGATCAAGCCCTGGTGCGACGGTACGCATCGGCTGCTCGCCGCGCGAGCGCGCGAGAGCGACGAGACCGGCGGGTGAGAGGAGACCCTGGTGGTCCGACTTCGCCGGGTCTCGACGGAGGAGCCGGGATGGACCCGCCGCCGCGCGGGTCGCGGCTTCGTCTACCTCGACGACTCCGGTGACCGGCTGCCGGACGACGCCACCGAGCGGATCCGCGCCCTGGCCATCCCTCCCGCATGGGAGGACGTGTGGATCTGTCCCCGTGAGAACGGGCACCTTCAGGCCGTGGGGACCGACGCGGCCGGCCGCCGCCAGTACCTCTACCACCCCGCCTGGCGGGCGAAGCGCGACCAGCAGAAGTTCGAGCGGGTGCTGGAGCTCGGGGCGGTCCTGCCCGGCGTACGTGAGCGGACGGAGCGCGATCTCACCACGACCGGGATGAGCGACGCGCGGGCGTCAGCGCTCGCGGTGCGCCTGCTGGACCTGGGGTGCTTCCGGATCGGCAGCGACGCCTATGCCGACGACGACGGTGGCTTCGGTCTGACGACGCTGGAGCGTCGCCACGTACGCAAGCGAGGCGACTCCTACGTCTTCGCGTTCACCGGGAAGTCCGGCGTCGACCACACGATCCGCATCGACGACCCGCTCTCGATGGAGGCGATCGCGCGGCTGCGGCGCCGGCGCGCCGGTTTCGAGGAGTTCCTCGCCTACCGGCAGGGGCGGCGGTGGCAACGGCTGACGCCGGCCATGGTCAACGCCTACATGCGCGAGGTGAGCGGCCTGGAGGTCTCGGCGAAGGACTTCCGGACCTGGCACGCCACCGTGCTCGCGGCGCTCGCGCTGGCCGAGGACCCGCATGCCGCGGGGCGTACGACCCCGACCGCCCGGTCCCGCCACAAGCAGCAGGTCGCCGCGATCAAGGAGGTCGCGGAGTACCTCGGGAACACTCCGGCGATCGCCCGGAGCTCCTACGTCGACCCGCGGGTGCTCGAGCTGCACGAGCAGGGACGCACGATCCGCGTACGTGGGGGTGTGGGCACGGACGCGCAGGCGCGCCAGGCCGCGGCCGAGCGCGCGGTCCTGCGCCTGCTGAGTCAGGACGATGCCTGAGGTCCCTCAGCCCTCGATGCCGGTGGACTCGTGCGAGGACCCGACCGGCTTGCTCTCGGGTGACCCGCGCTGCCTGAGGTAGATCGCAAGGACGGCCATGGAGCCGACCGCCAGGAACTCCGACTGCCAGTTCTGCAGGGTGCGGGCCCAGAAGTCCGAGTTCGTCAGATAGGAGGTCCACGGGATCGGGTCGCGCAGCTGCCGCAGCCGGGACTCGTTGTACGTCGCCCACCCGGCCACCGACTGGACCAGCCAGGACATCAGGAAGATGGAGCCCATGACGATCCCGAGGGACCGGGAGTAGAGCGCGGTCCGGAGGCCACCGACCCGGGCCAGCTTGGGTGAGTCGGCTCGGGCGTACGCTCCGATCTTCTGCTTCTCGTCGGACTCCTGCCAGGCGTCCTTGAGCGGCTTGGACTCCGGGGAGCCTCGTTGCACCAACCAGACGGTCAGGACGACGTAGAGCAGGAACTGGAGGTACTCGCTCTGCCAGTTCTCCGTCACGTCCACGGCGAAGCTCGCCGAGGTGAGGTAGGCGCCCAGCGAGAGCTGGTGCAGACCGTCGGCGAACAGCTCGTCGTTGAGCTGGTGCCAGCCGGCGAACGCCTGGCCGACCAGGCTGCCCAGGAAGAGCGCCCCGAAGACGAGGCTGAGCGAGTTCTCCTTGAGGAACCGGCGCATCGGGGGTCCTTACCCGTGCCTCAGCGCGAGGACGAACGTGTAGAGCAGCCCGATGCCGATGACCGCCAGATAGGTGACGTACATGACTCGCATCTCAGCCTCCGTGCAGCGCGCAGTCGTAGGGTTTGGGCCGCTGCGGCGTGCAGCCGGCTGCGTGCAACCGCCAGCCGTCGGCGAACCGGGTCAGGAACAGGGTCTCGCCCTGATAGCGCACCTCCGCCATGGTCCCGAAGACGTCGACGTCGTCGAGGGCGCCCGGAGCGGGCAGGTCCTCCTCTGCCAGCGCGCCGTCACAGGGCTTCCCGGCGGCGGACTCCAGCTCGGATCGCGTCTCCGGAGCCAGCAGCGCGCACGCCCGAGCCCAGTCCTGGGCGGCGACCGCGTCCTGAAAGGCGGCAGCGCTGTCGCGCACAGCCTCGTCCTGCCCCGAGCCGCATCCGGTGAGGACCAGCGGGAGGAGCAGCGCCGACGCCGTGCACCACCACCGCATGCGAACCCCTCAGCCGTGGGCGGCCCGCGCCGCACCCGCCTCCGTGTCCTCGCCGCTGGTCTGCAGCTGACCGCCCTGGTCCTCCAGGTGGGCGCGGACGAACCAGTGGAAGAGCTCGAGCTGCTCGGTCTGTCCGATCAGGATGTCCTGGGTCACCAGGTCGAGGTCGTCGAGGGTCTTGATCGCCTCTCGGTAGGAGCCGATCACGCCCTGATAGGTGACGTCGAGCGCGGCGAGATGCTCCTGGGTGGTGGCCCGGCCGATGCTGTAGTCGTTCCACTCCCGCTCCGCGACCAGGGCGCCCGGGGTGCCTCGCGGGGCACCGCCCAGGGTCGCGATGCGCTCGGCGAGGGCATCCGCCATGGCGCGTACGGCGTCGACCTGGGGGTCGATCATCTGGTGGACCGCGATGAAGTGGGGTCCCACCACGTTCCAGTGCACATGCTTGAGGGTGAGCTGGAGGTCGTTCGTGGCATGCAGGCGAGACTGCAGCAGATCGATGGTCGTACGCGCAGCGCTCTCATCGAGCCCGGGAATCGTGTAGTGCAGCGTGTCTGTCGTCATGTCCGGCCGGTACCCCGCCGCGGCCCGATTCATGCCGTGACCTCGACGGGACCGCGATCCCCGTGGCAAACGAGAATCGCGAGTGCCGCCCCCCACGCACGCGGCACTCGCGATCTCGAGACCGACGAACCCATCCGTGCGCGCGACGGCGTATCCCCCATGCGCATTGATGTAAGTAGCCGGAAACCGGCCACTACGCCGTCTACCGAACGTCGGTACCTTTACCTTTCATCAAATCCGCGATTCTGGTAACCCAAACCGGCAATTAATCTGGCCATCTGTCAAGATTCTGGACTTTCGACCCTACTCACACAGGGCCGACACACCCGGGATACCCGCCCAGGTAGGCGGTCTTGTCGATTCATGCCATGACCCGGACGCACATAAACTCTCCCCGTGTCCGCTCTTCTTCGCTCGCCGTCTCGCCTCTTCCGGATCGTCGCCACCGCCGAGGCGGTGACCTGGACCGGACTGCTCGCCGGCATGTTCCTGAAGTACGTCACCGAGACGACCGAGCTCGGGGTCAGCATCTTCGGGATGCTGCACGGGATCGTCTTCATCAGCTACTGCGTCACCACCGTCGCGATCGCGGTCGACCAGCGCTGGTCCTTGGGCCGTCTCGTCGTCGGCCTCGCCTCCTCGATCCCGCCGCTCCTCACCCTGTGGTTCGAGCGGTACGCCGAGCGCCGCGGCCTGCTCGCCCCGACGTGGCGCCTCATCGAGGAGTCCCCGGCCCGCCCGCTCGAGCGCCCGCTCGCCTGGCTCCTCCGCAACCCGGTCCGCGGCCTGGCCACCGGCCTCGCGAGCATCGCCGCCCTGACCGTCGTCGCCCTCATCGCGGGCCCGCCGGTCGGCTGACCGAGGGCGTCACACCGCTATGGCAGCAGGTCCGGCCTGGTGAATCGTTCACCAGGCCGGACCCACCCACCTAGGGACGCACGAGCATCCGGTCGATGCTGATCCCCCGACCCGAGTCCGAGTCGTTGCCCTTGCCTGTCGCCACGAGGGTCAGTGTGTGTTCACCGGCTCCGAGGGCGGGGCTGGACCAGATCAGCTGGTTGCCGATGCGGGTGCGGCCGTAGAAGTCGGCGGTGCCGACCTCGACACCGTCGATGAGCACGGTGGCGACGCCCTGGTTGGAGGCTCGCAGCCCGTACACCTCGACCGACGAGCCGGTGAACCTGAAGTCGACCGAGTCGCCTGCGACCGTCGTCGAGGTCACCGAGGAGTGGTAGAGGCCGGTCCGGTTGATGCAGCCGGGGCAGCTCAACCAGCCCTCGCCCTGATAGTCGAGGCGGCCCTGGCCGGTGCCCTCGCTCTGGTCGTCCACCGAGCTCGGTCCGCCGTTCCCGGGAACCACCTCGACACGGTCGACCGAGACCCCGCCACCCACGCTTCGAGGGCTGGAGGGGACCTCGAAGCGAAGGGTGTGCGCGCCGTCCACCAGCACAGGGCTCCGCCACTCGACCTCACGCTTTCCGCCGTAGGGCAGCACAACGGGCTCGTTCCCGTCGATCGAGACCTTCGCGCTCCCGCGACGGGCACCGGACAGCCCGGCGAGCGTGGCCTGGGTCCCGTCGAACTCGAGCTCGAAGGAGCCGCGGTGGCGGCTGACGTCGATCGTCCGGACCGGCTGCAGCGGGGCGACCGCGAGGTCGGCGAACTGCACCGCCGAGTAGTCGCCCGAGAGCCCGACCATGCCGGAGGTCCAGGTGTCGTCGGTGACCTCGCCGACCCGGGTGCCGTCGATCGACGCGGTGATCACCTCGTCGGCGAACGACAACTCGAGGTCGTGCCAGCCCGCGCCCGTGGCACCGGTCGAGCCGCCGGTCAGCTCCGACCACGACTTCCCACCAGGTACGCCACGACCCAGCGACCAGGTCCCATCGGCGTCCAGGCTCAGCCCGTAGCCGTTCGGCACCGGCGCCATCGCGTCGTTCGAGACGCGGCCGAGCACCTGGGCCGTACCTCCTTCGGGCACGTACGCCTCGACCGAGGCGGTGTAGTCGGACCAGTTCAGGTCGCCGAGGATCCCGGCCGGCTGCTTCCAGGCGGCCCAGGAGATCGCGGGCTGCGGGGAGACCTGGGTCAGGCACGTTCCCGTCCGGCCGCCCTGGCACGGCCGCTCCTCGTAGGCGCCCTCCATCTGTGAGAAGTAGCGCGTCTGACCGCTCGCTCCGCCGTCCGCGAGGGTGTTGCGGTACGGGAACGGGAAGGCGGACTCGTGCCGTCCCTCGGCGGTGCCGAAGCCCTTGGCCGTCGTGGTCGTGACGGTGACGACCGCGTTCGGCGGCACGGTCACGGCGTACGTGCCGTCCTGGTTCCTGCGCAGGTCGGGCTGGCGGGCCAGCCGGTCCTCGGCCGTCGACCGCCAGACGTGCAGGTCACGCGCCTTCAGTCCGCCCTCGACCGAGAGCGTGACCGTGCGGGGCGCGGCAGCACCGATGGTCTCGATCACGGTGCTCCAGTCTCCGCCCGACGGTGCCTTGCGCGTGACGAAGCTGCCCTGTGCCGTGTCGGCTGCGTCGAGGTAGCCCGAGGAGGTGTCGAGGTACTGCCAGCCGGGCTCGGCGAACCTCGTCGTCTGCGCGACCGCCCAGATCGCCGACTGCACCTGGTAGGCGCCCGACCACGGGGTGTTCGCCCGCATCAGGCCGGCGTCGGAGATGCTCAGACCGTCGTAGTAGGACGTGATCAGGTTCCAGAAGTTGACCCCGGTGATGCGACCGTCGATGTAGGCGTGGTTGATCAGCGACGGGACCGAGGCGGACGATCCGCCCGCGCCCCACTCGGCCGACCAGGGTCCACCCTCGGAGATCCACAGTGGCTTGCCCAACGCCTGGGCGGTCGCCGAGCTGGGACCGCGCGAGTAGTGGTTGCCGAGCAGGCCGACCGCGTCGAAGAGCTCGGGGTCGTTGGTCATGTCGACGGCGATCGGCCACTCGCCCTTGCGTGCAGCCTCGTCGGAGGCGATGATCCGCACGTCCGCGTAGCCGGCCGCGTCGAGGGCGGCGCGGTAGTCCTTGATCCACTGGACCTCGTACTCGCGCTCGTTGCGTACGCCGACGTTGTCGATCCTCAGGTCGTGCTCACGGGCGCAGTCGAGCCAGTCGATGAAGTAGTCGATCGTGTCCTGCGAGTAGTATTCGCCGTCGCCGAGCCAGCCCGGGGCGCCCCAGGCGAGGCCGCCCAGCTTGATCTTCGGGTTGCGCTTGACCGCCTCGCGCATGAGCCACCACGAGTAGCCGGCGTGACAGCTGACCTCACCGCGCACGTGCTCATGGCTCGACTCGGAGCCGTCGGTCGTGTTGGTGTCGCCGCCGATCTCGACCTTGAGCATCTCCAGCGAGGCGCCGTAGCCGGGCTTGAAGAGGTAGTCGAGGATCTCGGCACGTTCTTCGCGCGGGTAGTCGAGCAGCAGCCGGGATGTCGCCCCGCCGCCGGAGGTCGCCCCGACGCCGTCATAGGTACGTCCCGCACTCCCGCCGTCGACAGTGATGGTGACGGGCTCGGCCGAGCTCGGCGTGGCGGCGACCGGGGCGGCGACCGGGGCGGCCGACGCGGTCCCACCGACCAGGGCGGTCCCGGCCAGGAGCGCCGCGGCCGTGACCGACGCCATCGAGAGTCGGCGTCGACGGTTCTGCCTTCGTTCTGGTGGCCCGGAGGGCTCCGGGGCATGGGTGACTCGCATCGTGGTTGCTCCTTGTATCTCAGTGCTTTCGGGGATGGGCTGGTCGTGGATCGTTTGCGGGCGAGACCTGGCTAGAGGCACACCTCGGTACGGCCTGCGCCCACGGTGGTTCTGCGCGGGGCGCCGCCGCCCCCGAACACCTGCAGGCTTGTCGAGGCGTCCGCGTGCACCTCGAAGCAGGCGCGCCGCGCGGAGGGCACGAAGTCGCGCACCACGACCCGCCCGCCGACGGCCTGGAAGACCTTGCGGCCGTCCTGTCGCAGCTCGGTGTGCGCCGGGCTCACCGTCGCGGCGTACGAATGCCCGGCCACCCGCACGTCGTCGACCGTGTTGCGGCCTTCCAGGGCATGCGATCCGAACGTGACCGCCCCGGGCCGGCCCCACGCGTCCTCGGCCACCAGCTCGTGCACCGCCATCAGCGGCATCACGCTCGACCAGGTGTAGTAGCGCCAGGCGCTGTCCACGGCGGCCGAGCTGATGGCCTGGCCCGGCTCCGGGTCGAAGTACTCGGGGAACCAGCTGTCCTCGTCCCAGCTGTCCAGCCACATCGTGGTGCTCTTCTGGGCGAGCTCACCGGCCGCCTCGTCGAGGCCGTACCGCTTGAGGCCGTCATAGACCGTGGCGTTCATGGGCGGCCACACGGCTCCACGCCACTGCTCGCAGGAGTTCTCCTGGCCCCAGCCGATGTAGTAGCGGTAGCCGGTCGAGGCGTTCGGTCGGTCCAGGCCGTTCGCGCAATACTCCGGTGCGCTCCGGCTGATGCTCGGCACGGCGTACTCGCCCCAGAACTTCTCGGGGTCGAGCAGATTCTCCCGCACGGTCCGCTCCGCCCTCCCATCGGTCGCCAGTCCCCCGAAGAGCGGGTAGAAGATCGTCGGCGTGATGACCTGGCCCCAGCGGCCGTCGAGGTGCCGGTCGAGGTACATGCCCTGTTCCTGGTTCCACAGGGTCTTGTTGGCGGCCTTCCTCACCTTGTCGAACAAGGCTTGGTAGCGGCGCGCGTCGTCGTGGCGGCCCAGGGCGTCGGCCAGTTCGGCCATCGACTGCGCCATGAGGGCGTAGTACGAGGTCAGCGCCACGTCGGTGAGGTCGGTGTTGTCCCGCTCGTCGCCGCTGCCGCCGTCCTTCGGCACCCGCTCGGCGGCCGCGTAGAGCGGCAGGTCGTCCAGGCCCAGGTGGTTGCCGACCTTGCTCGGGTCCGGGTCGTACGGGGCCTCCAGAAGGCCGTCTCCGTCGACGTCCCACTCGGGCAGCCTGGCGATGAAGTCGGCCAGCTCGGGGTAGGCCTGCTCCACGAGCTCGCGGTCACCGGTCGCTGCGTAGATCCGCTTGACGGCGTAGGCGTGCATCGGTCCGGAATGGAGCTGGTCGTAGCGCGGGCCGCCGGCGTCGAAGATGTCCTTCTCGTGCTGCCGGGCCAGCTCGGGGTCGACGGTGAGCGCGATGATCGCGTCCCACGCGGAGTCCCAGCCGGTGAAGATGGTGTCGTTCTCCGCACCGCCGCGTCCCCAGCCCCACACCAGGAACCTGTTGCGGTGCGTCTCGTCGTAGTTGGCGTTGAGCGCGATGGCGCTGCGCATCGCCGTCGCGGACCGGCCGGCAGGCCCGCTGCCGCTGAGCGTCCCGCGGTCGGCGCGGGCCTCGGCGCGGTCGAGCGCCGCGAGGATCTCGCCACGCGGGGCGGCGGCAGTTGCCCGCGGGGCGCCCGAGACCGACGTCGTGAAGGTGATCGTCTCGTCCGCGTCGAGCGAGTACCGCAGCGCCGCGGCGGCCTCGCCCGGCTCTGCCGGCTCGCCCTCCATCGCGGCGACCAGGTCGTCCATCGAGGCGTACGCCCCACCGTCGTCGGGACGCTGCGTGGGTGTCAGTGCGAAGTGCCCGGTCAGATCGGGGTCGTCGAGGCCCGGGCTCGAGGCGCGGATGCCGTCGCCGGTGACGTGGTAGCTGCTCGGCTCACTCCACGGGGGCGCCGTCTCGAGGAACACGGTCGTGTCGTCCTCGAGCGCGGTGACCGAGCCCACCAGGGTGTTGGGTGCCGTGCGCGCGAACCTGATGACGATCGTCTGCTCGTCCCGGCGGACCTGCTCGTACTTCGCCTCCAGGCCAGGCAGGAGGTCCCGGGCCTCCCGCACCTGGTCCGGCGACCAGGCATCAGGGTTGGCGAGGATCTCGCGCAGCGCACCGAGCCGTTCCGGCGTGATCGTCCGGTCATCGCTGCTGATCCGCACCTCGTAGTACGAGCCGTCGGTGGTCACGGGACCGACGTCCGCGACGTGCGCCAGCAGACCCTGATTCTCCCGGATCAGCCGATTGCCCGACGTCAGCAGGTTCACCCGCAGGGCGAACCTGCTCTCACCCTCCCCGACATACAGTGCGCCGTTGTCGTCCCGCTCGGTGTAACCGGGCATGGCGAACGGGCGCTCGAGCGCGCGACCACCCCTGTCGCTCTGGTCCGCAGTGGATGCGGCCGGAATGCTGCCGGCCGCATCCACTGCCACCGCGCCCGACCCTGCGGCCGCCGACGCCGCGACGACGCTCGCGACGCCCGCGGCAAGGGCGAGCCGCCTAGTGCCGACTGCTCGTTTCACATCACTGTGACTGTTCATGCCTGCTCCTTTGTGAGCGCTAACATGCGTGTTCAGTCAGAGTAGTAAGACATATGACGAGTGACAAGTGTCACATGATGTTTCGTGCCGACCGGCACTCGCCCCGGTCAGCTCGCGGCGTCTGCGATCTCGACCTCGCCGCGACGTACGACCTCGCCGCAGGCCTTGCAGGCCAGCACGGGATGGAACTCCGCGCCGCAGGAATGGTCGAACCTGATCGGCGGGCCGTCCTCGCCGGCCAGGTAGCGGTCGCCGAACTCGCGCATCGTGGCGATGATCGGCGCGAGCGACCGCCCGAGGTCGGTCAGGTGGTATTCGAACCTCGGCGGGCGCTGCTCGTACTGGACCCGAGTCACCAGTCCGTGCGCCTCGAGCCTGCGCAGGCGATCGGTGAGGATGTCGCGCGGTCCACCCGTGAACCGGACGATCTCCTCGAACCGGCGACTTCCGAGAAACAGCTCACGAACGACGAGCAGGGTCCATTTGGAGCCGACGAGCTCGAGCGTCCGCGCGACCGAGCACTCACGTACCTGCGTCATCATGGGTTCGATCCTAATCGAGTTGGAAAACCAAACCAACCCGAGTACGTTGGAAAAACCAACTCAGACGGAGCGGAGCCCCCGCCCTCGAGACAGGAGAACCACATGCCCACTCTCGCGAACGCGGTCGTCCTGGTGACCGGAGCGAACGGCGGCCTCGGCACCCACTTCGTCAACCAGGCGCTGGAGCGCGGCGCCGCCAAGGTGTACGCCGCCGCCCGCACTCCCCGCGAGTGGAGCGATCCCCGCATCGTGCCCCTGAGGCTCGACGTGACCGACCACGACTCGGTCGCCGAGGCGGCCGCTTCGGCCGGGGACGTCACGATCGTCATCAACAACGCCGGCGGCTCCAACGGGGCCAGCGTGACGGGCGACCTGGGCGCCGCTCGCGACCTCTTCGAGACGAACTTCTGGGGAGCCCTCGACGTCACCAACACCTTCCTGCCCTCGCTGCGCGCCGGCGGCGGAGTCGTGCTCAACGTGCTGTCGGTCCTGAGCTGGTACGGCATCGGGGACGGCTACAGCGCCACCAAGGCTGCGCTGTGGTCGGCGACCAACACCCAGCGCCTCGCGCTGGCGGGCGACGGCATCCACGTCGCTTCGCTGCACCTGGGATACACCGACACACCGATGACGGCGGCTATCACCGACCCGAAGAACGACCCGGCCGATGTCGTCCGCAGTGCCTACGACGGCCTCGAGGCCGACGCGTACGAGATCCTCGCCGACCAGGTGAGCGCCGACGTCAAGGCCGGTCTCGCTCAGCCGATCGAGGCCCTCTACCCCCAGCTGAGCCGCTGATGACGCACGAATTCGAGGCCTTCTACCTACCGACCGGCAACGACGGCGTCTTCGAGTCGACCCCGGCGACGGCCAGCCCCTGGGACCACTCGCTGCAGCACGGCGGCCCTCCCGCTGCCCTGCTGGCCCGGGCGATCGAGTCGGTACGCTCCGACCCGGCCCTGTCCATCGCCCGGTTCACCGCCGACATGCTCGGCGGCATCCCGCAGGGCACCATGCGCGTCGAGGCACACGTGGTTCGGCCGGGTCGTCGCGTCGAGCTCGTCGAGGCCTCGCTGTGGGCCGGTGACCGGCTGGCTGTCAAGGCGGGCGCCTGGCTGATCCGCGCCACGCCGGGGTCGACCCGCGAGCACTGGCGTCCGACGGAGAAGATCCCCGCCATCCCGCCGGCCTCTTCCGAGCGCTTCTTCGAGGGAGTCAGCCCGGACTGGGGCTACGGCCGCGCCCTCGACTGGCGGTTCGTCAGCGGGGGCTACGAGCCAGGCCCGGCGACGGTCTGGGCTCGCCTGCGGGTCCCACTGGTCGCCGGCGAGCAGACCTCTCCGGTGCAGCGTCTTCTCGTCCTGGCCGACTCCACCAACGGCCTGTCCGGCTCCCTGCCGATGAGCTCGTGGTACTTCATCCCGCCGACCGTGACCGTCACCGTCGAGCGCCCGCCGGTGAGCGAGTGGATGCTGCTCGACGCCCACAGCACCATCGGCCCGGACGGGATCGGCTTGGCACAGGGCGACATGGCCGACGAGCACGGCAGGTTCGCCGTCGTCACGCAACCACTGATGGTCGCGCCTCGCTGATCACCGATAAAACCGCCTCTGTCACCGCGGGTCAGCTGTCGGCGTGCTGATCCAGCTCGCGCCGTAGGGCCTGCTTGTCCTTGTCGCCGACGGGGATATCCGCGTTGGCGGCCTGGCGGCGCATCTCATCGCGGGTGATGTCCTGGGGCATCTCGCCGAGGTGCTCCCGCCGGGTCTTCAGGAACGCCTTGCCCAGCTCGGCACGGCGGGCGTCGTCGAGACGGTCGCGAATGCCCGGCAGGACGCTGCTCTCCTCTTCCTCGACATGGTGGCTGACCGCCTCGACGACCTCGCGCAGCTTGTCGGCGTACGCCGTCGAGTAGGGGTCGCATTCGCTGAGCTCGGCGAGGAGGCGGTCTGCAAGCAGGTGCTCCTCCTGACTGTGCGCGACATCCTCGGCCTCACCCGCCTCGTCCCGAGCGACCGGGTAGACCTCGGCCTCCTCGGCGCGGCTGTGGGCGGCCAGGAGAGTCACCAGGATCGGGGTCAGCCCGGCTCGTACGTCGGGTTCTCGCTCGAGCTTCTCGAACAGGCTCTCCACCTCGCGGTGGTCCTGCATGATCAGGTCGGTCACATCGTCGGACATGGCGATTCTCCTCTGCACTGGTAAGGAATCCGGCTCACCGGTACCCCTGAAGGCGCGACCGCAGTCTCAGCCAGGGGGCTCGTCGACGATGTGCACGGCCGCTTCCTCTGCCGAGGCGCCGGCACCGTCGATACCTTCGTCGTACCCGATGAGCTTGCCCTCATCGTCCTCGCGCACGCCTTCGTCGGGGCTGATGAGCCGACCGGAACGGGCCTCCCCCACTTCGCCGGTCACAGGCCCGTCCAGGATGTCGGCGTCAGCCTCCGCCTCGGCCTCCTCCCAGACCTCCGGCTCCTCCTGGGCGCGCCGTTCATCGATGGTCTCTCCCTCGATCTCCTCTCGGGGAGTCACCCCCTTTGCGGTCACACCCCGCGGCCGCTCGGGCGGCGAATAGCCTTCGTCCAGGACGTCGTCGACGCCACGGTCATCGAGCGTGTCCTCCGGCTGAAGCTGGTCTCCACTCATGACTCGACCGGTAACCCGCGACCGGCCCGACGATGCACCGAAGCCGCGCCCGCTTCAGCGCATGTCGGGATCATCCGTACGGGGGGAGGACACGGCCCACCGAGGCAGTCACCGTGGTGCCTGTGGTTGACGCATGACGTCCCGCGGTCGTCCTGACGAAGGTGAGGGGTTCCGATGAGCAGCACCGAGGTGGCAACCCGAGCAGGTGGTGTCCTTCTCGTCACCTGTCTCTCGACCCTGGTGGTCAACGCCAACACGTCAGCGGTGAGCATCCTGCTCCCCGCCATCAGCGCAGACACCGGCATGGACGTCACCACGTTGCAGTGGGCCGTCACGGGATACTCGCTGGTCGGTGCCGCGACCATCGTGACCTCCGGCTCGTTGGGCGACGTGTTCGGCAGGAAGCGCATCTTCCAGCTCGGCCTGCTGCTGTTCATCGCGTCGTGCGTGCTGATCGCCCTCTCGAACTCCGGTGGAGCCGTCATCGCCGGGCGGTGCATCCAGGGCGCATCCGGCGCGACGATCCTGGCCTGTGGCCTCAGCCTGCTCACGGTCGGCACACCCGAAGAAGGCAAGCTGCGGGCGGTCTCGCTCTGGGGCGCGGCGGCAGGCGTGGGTGCTGCGGTAGGGCCGCTGCTCGGTGGTGTCCTGGTCGATCTGACGAGCTGGCAAGGACTGTTCTGGCTCGACGCCGGCGTCGCGGTGGTGTGCATGGCGATGACTGCCCGCCTGGTGACCGAGTCCCGCGACGAGGACCGGCCACGTTCGATCGACGTCGGCGGCAGCCTGCTGGTCGCGGCCACCCTCACCCCGATCATCCTGGCGCTCAGCGAGGGCAGCGACTGGGGGTGGACATCGTTGGCCACGCTCGGGTGCCTGGCCGTGTCCGTGGTGTCGGGACTCGCCTTCGTCGCGGTGGAGAAGCGGGTCGCCGTCCCCATGCTCGACCTGTCCCTGCTTCGCAACAGGATCCTGGTCGCGTCCACGATCGCCATCCTCATCGGCGCCGGCACCATCAACGCGCTGATGTACCTGGTGAGCCTCTACTTCCAGGACCCCAGCACGCTCGGGCTCAGCTCGCTGCAAGCCGGCCTGGCGACACTCCCTGCCACCGCCGGCCTCGTCGCGGTCGCTCCCTTGGTGCCACGGGTCGCGGCGAAGTTCGGCGGTCGCCCCGTGGTCGGAGCCGGGTTTGCGCTCACGGCGATCGGCTTCGCGTGGATCGGCTTCGTCGAGGGCTCGTGGGGGTACGCCGCATTCGTGCTGCCGCTCGTCGCCGCGGCGATCGGGATGGGCCTGTCCAACGGGCCCGCGACGTCGGCCTCGACGGCATGCGTCTCGGCAGCCCAGGTCGGGGCGGCCTCGGGTGTCTCCAACATGGCACGCTACGTCGGCGCGGCCGTGGCCACGGCCCTCGCCGCGACGATCTACGGCAACGTCATCGCCACCCAGACCGCTGAGGGCGCGTCCGCCGTCGATGCCCTGTCCTCCGGCCTCTCCGCCGCGGCCTGGGTGATGGCGGTGTTCAGCCTCGCCGGCGTCGCGATGGCCGTGGTCATGGGGCGTCACCGGGTCGCTCAGGGCACCATGGCCGACTCGGGCGCCGCGGCCGCTGCCCACACGCACACCCTGCCCACCTCGGCGACACCCACGTCAGCCGAGCGGACACCGTGACTCCAGGACGGCACCTGAAAAAGAACTCCGCCTGACCTGTATCTGCAGGTCAGGCGGAGTTTCTCGCTCCCCCGGTTGGACTCGAACCAACAACCCTCCGTTTCAGAAGGACGGCGACAGCGTTTGACGCACCTCGACGAACCGCCGCGCCCACCTGCCCCAACGTCGAGAGGCGGTGTTCGCTGTCAACCAGTGTCATTCGCTCAAAAGCGGGAGATAGACAGGAGACCCACCCATTCCGGTCGAATCGCTCAGCAACGCCGGGCCTTCCGACCGGTGCCACCCTCGGCGAGCAACACGATGGCGCCCTGATCGCCGGGGCAGCGGGGCAGCGGGGCATGAAGATGGCGTTTCAGGCCGTATGGACACTTCGACAGAAGCTCGAAGTGTTCAGCGCCCTGCCGGCGCACGTCACGACCTGGCCGAAGCCCGGGCGGAGCGCAGTCGGACACCGCACCGAGAGCCGCCTGTACTGAAGGCTGCTTCGTCCCGAGCGTGAACCCCGCCGCACAAAACCCTCAGACCTGCACTGAGCTCTCTTCCCCGTCGACGTCGCCGACTCCGCTGGTGTCAAAACCTCTGATCTCAGCAAATGCGCGCAGCGAGGCTGTGAACTCTTCCCGCGATCCGAGAAACGCCATGACATCCTCGGCCAGAACATCGCGACGGTCCTCGTCCGTCTCGTTCAGCCACAATTGCAAGACACGTTCCAGGTCTTGAATTCTGCGAGCCCTCGACCAGAAAAGCTCGCCCGACTCCACATCCTGAATCAGGCACCAACCTCAGACAAGGCGACTGCTGAGGAGATGCAGTTGCTCGCACAGAAGCGGGAACTCGCCCTCCTAGAGATTGCCAAGGATCCCGACGCGTTCAACCGATTCGAGACGTTCCGAACCTCGGATTAATCCCATCGGCGGACGGCGGCCCTCCGCCCGCGCGGACCGAGCGTCCGCGCCAGAAGGATCAAAAGTGGATCGCTCGGCACGGTCTGACCAGCCTAGACATGACGGGGCGACCGCCTCTGGGGAGAAATAGGGGACGCCCCGCGGTGAGCTCGATGCTGCGTGCTGCACGAGGTGCGGGAAAGGTACGGGTTCGGGTGGGACGTCGATGGTTCTAGCGTCTGGCGTTGGCGTTGCCCTGACCAGCCTAGGAATTGCGTGACGTCGAGCCTCGCCCCTGTCAGTCGCTTACGAACTGGAGAACCGTGAACAGAAACCGTTTCAAGGTCGGCGCCATCAGTGCTCTGATCGTCTTGGCCTCGTCGCTGCTGGTTGGTTTGACGACCGCGCCCCCGGCCTCTGCTGCCACCTACGAGTGCAGCCGGGCCAGGACTATGTCCCAGCCAAATACCCCCGCCGGGCGGTATGTCTACATGCCTTACTACCCCACCGCCGGCGGCGGCTACCTCTACGACTGCTGGATGGCCAAGGGGTCCCGAAGCGTCGGAGTTCAGGCGCTTCAGCAGGCGATCAATCTTTGCTACAACGCCGTCCCTAATCTTGCGACCGATGGCATCTACGGGGAAGCCACCAAGGCGGCGGTGGAGGTTGTTCAGGCCACGCACCGGATCAAGGCAGATGGTGAGTACGGCCCCAATACCCGTGACGCCATGATCTTTCCGGAGTACCGCACCGTCGACAACGGGTTCTCGGGCACCTGCCGCTAGGGCTGGTCGGAGCTCGTCGGTGTTGGGTGGCCTGGCCCGACCGTCGACGGCGATCTGACCGGGCCACCCAGTGCGGTCTATTGGCTCCTCGCTGGTGGTGGAGGAGTGTGCGGCGTCGGAGTGTGGTGGCCGGATCCGCTGGTCGCGCTACTCCTGGATCACCGCCAGGATGAGCCTCGCGATGTTGACAGCCAGGTTGGCGAAGGCGACGAGGCGGTCCATTGGGCCCGGGACGTGCCGGTTGCGTCTGACGTACCCGGGACTTACGGTTGGCGTGCATGTCCTGCTCCTGCTTGCGCCCGTATCTCGAAGTCACAGGCACCATCAAGCAAGAAAAGGGCCTCGGGGTCTACCGACAGGAGTACCCGAAGTCCGAGTCGTCGGAGCGTCCGGTCGAGATCCCCGGGTCGCTCGTAGCCATGCTCCTGGAGCGGCAGGTCAACCAGACCGGACCAAACCCGATCGACGCGGTCTTCCCGTCTCGCGTTGGCTCCTGGATCCCGTACTCCAACATGCGGCGCCGATGGGTGTCCGCGGTGGCAGGGACCAAGTACGCCTGGGTCACCTTCAAGACCTCCGCACGGCTCAGGAGCAGCTCGGACACGCGAGTCAGACCACGACGGAGACGTTCGACGTCGGGCTCAACACGGAGGCGCCGAAGGTCGCCGAGACCCTCGAAAGGTTCTTCAAGGAGTCCACGCCGAGCCCCAAAACCGGGTGATTTCCGGGAGAAACGGCGTTGGATCGAAATGACGAGAGCCGCTGACCTTGGCGTTTTGCCTGGTCAGCGGCCCTTTTCTTGCTCCCCCGGTTGGACTCGAACCAACAACCCTCCGGTTAACAGCCGAATGCTCTGCCAATTGAGCTACAGGGGAATTGCACCTTGCGGCGCGGGTGAAACCTTAGCAACCCGGCGGCGGCGATCGGAAATCGGCAGGCCGTCACTCGGCGACGAGGTTGCGGAGGCCGCGGCGGTGCTGTTCGAGGGCGGCGAGCTGGGCGAAAAGACGGTTGTAGGCCTCGGGGTCGGCGGCAGCGTCGGAGCGCTGCAGACGGCTCTTCACCTCGGCGATGCGGCGCTGGTCGAGGAGCTCGAGGAGGCGTACGACGTACTGCAGGACGTACGCAGAATCCGGCTCCTTCGCGGACGGGATCGGCTCCACGGCGAGCTCGGCGAGGATGCGGCTGACGAGCGGGTCCGAGGCGGCGGCACCGAGCTTCTGGGCCCAGCCGGCGTTGCCGGTGCCTGCGCCAGGACCACCGAGGCCGGCGATGATCTCCCACAGGGCTCGGTAGAGGGGGTGGGTGAAGGCCTCGGGGGTGATCTCGCCGGTGGTGCGCCCCAGCGCGACAGGGTGCTGCACGAAGAGCTTCAGGGTCTCACGCTCGACCGTGAAGCGCGGCTCGCGCGGGTGCGGCATGGGCGGGCGCTGCGGCGCGGCTGGCGCCTCCGCAGGGGCAGCCTCCCGCCGCGTCGGAGCGGCCGACGGTGCGGGGCGGCCGGCGGCGCGGCGTACCTCGCGGGCGGCTTCGTCGGGATCGACACCGAGGAAACGAGCCAGGTCGCGGGTGAAGCCCATCTTCTTGGACTCGTCCCGGACGGAGGCGACCAAGGGCGCCGCCTCGCGCAGCGCGTCGATACGGCCGTCGGCACGGTCCAGGTCGTACTTCGAGGCGACGTTGCGCAGCACGAACTCGTAGAGCGGGACGCGGTTGGCGAGAAGATCGCGGACCGCCTCGTCGCCCTTCTTGATCCGGAGGTCGTTGGGGTCGAGGCCGTCGGGCTCGACGGCGACGTAGGTCTGGGAGGTGAAGTTGCCGTCGCCCTTGAACGCCTTCAGCGCCGCGGCCTGGCCGGCGGCATCGCCGTCGAAGGTGAACACGACCGCGCCGCGCAGCTGCTGGTCATCGGAGATGAACCGGCGCAGCACCTTCGCGTGGTCGTCGCCGAACGCGGTGCCGCAGGTCGCCACGGCGGTGGTGATCCCAGCGAGGTGGCAGGCCATCACATCGGTGTAGCCCTCCACGATCACCGCCTCGCGGGTGCGGGCCATCTCCTTGCGGGCCAGGTCGATCCCGTAGAGGACGTGCGACTTCTTGTAGATCGGCGTCTCGGAGGTGTTGAGGTACTTCGCCTCGATGCGGTCGTCGTCGAAGAGCCGGCGCGCACCGAAGCCGATGACGTCCCCACCCGACTCCCGGATCGGCCACATCAGCCGGCCGCGGAACCGGTCGTAGTGCGAGCGCCCATGCGCTACCAGCCCCGCGGTCACGACCTCCTCGTCCGAGAAGCCGCGCGCCCGAAGGTGGCGATAGAGGTCCTCTCCCCCGCGCGGCGAGAACCCGACCCCGAAGTGCAGCGCCGCGTCGCGGTCGAAGCCCTTGTCGGCGAGGAACTGCCGCGCGACCACGGCGTCGGGGGTCAGCAACTGCTCGGCGTAGAACTCGGCGGCGACCTTGTGGGCCTCGACCAGCTTGCCGCGCCCGGGACCACGACGGACAGGTGCGTCGTCGCCCTCCTCGCGCTGGACCTGCACACCCACCTTGTCGCCGAGCCGCTCGACCGCCTCGAAGAAGCTCAGTCCCTCGAGCTTCATCACGAAGTCGATGACGTCGCCGCCCTCTTGGCAACCGAAGCACTTGAAGAAGCCCCGCGACGGGTTCACGTTGAAGGAGGGCGACTTCTCGTCGTGGAACGGGCACAGGCCTTTGTAGGTCCCCGGGCCCGCGCGGCGCAGCGTGACGTACTGGGAGACGATGTCGTCCAGGCGCGCCTTCTCACGCACCTCTTGGATGCTCGTCTCCTTGATGCGGCCCGCCACACCGCCAGATCCTACGGTGCGGCGGATCGGGCTGAGATGCTTGACCCGATGTCTACCTATACAAAGCCGCGGCGCACTGCCCGCCGGGCTTCCTTCTGGCTCGGCCTCGCCATGGTCGTTGCCGGGGTAGGGATTCTCGGGTACCTGGCCTGGACGGTCTACGGCACCACATTTCTGAGCAAACAGCACCAGCAGGACGCGGCCTCGAAGCTCGAGGCCGCCTGGGGCTCGGGGCACACCGAGGTGAGCACCGAGTTCGGGTCCGCAGAGGCCATCATCGAGATCCCCCGCCTCGGCGCGGACTATCGGATCCCGATCTTCGCCGGCACCTCCGACAAGGTCCTGGGCGCCGGCCTCGGCCACTTCTCCGGCACCGCGGGTCCCGGCGAGGTCGGCAACTTCGCGCTCGCCGGCCACCGGATCACCCACGGCGAACCGCTGCGCGACCTCCCCGAGCTCCGCGAAGGCGATGAGATCCGCGTCCTGACCAGGGAGAAGACGTACGTCTATGCCCTCACCAGCAACGGCGGGGACCTGATCGTGCCGTTCACCTCGGTGTGGGTCACCGACCCGCTTCCCGACAACCCCGAGCGTGGTGGCGTGGAGCCCGAGCAGGTCGAGGGTCAGGCCCTGATCACCCTCACCACCTGCTCGGAGCTCTTCCACACCGACAACCGGATGATCGCCTTCGGAAAGCTGGTCTCCGAGGAGCCGACCCCCTAGAGCAGGAGCGTACGCCGCGGCCCGAGGTCCGCGCGGCGGTCGGCCCACATCCGCTGGTCGTCCCGCACCCGCGCGACCTCGGCCGGGTCGATGGTGGCGACGACTATGCCCGGGGTGGCGTCGTCGAGCCGCTCGATCGGCCGGCCGAGCGGGTCGTAGACCGCGGAGCCGCCGATGAAGTCGAGCGGTCCGCCGACGAGACCGGCGAAGGCGACGTACATCGAGTTGTCCAGCGCCCGGGCGGCATAGTGCAGGTCACGCCGGTGGCCGCCGCCCGGGAAGTAGGCACCGGTGTTGAGATAGAGGATCGCGCCGTCGGCGGCCGCCGCGGCGGCGTGCTCGGGGAAGTTGGCGTCGTAGCAGACCGACAGCGCCACCCGGACGCCGTCGATCTCGAGCGTCATGCCGTGCTCACCCGGCTCGAAGCGACCGACCTCCGGCGGGAACAGGTGCTGTTTGTCGTACGCCGCGACCGGCTCCTCCCCCGGCGCGATGACCAGGCTGGTGATCCCCCGCCGTCCGGCGTAGGCGAGGGGCGAGTTGAGCACGAGCACCGCGCCGGTCTCGTCCACCGCGGCCCGCACCGGGGCCAGCCAAGCGGTGTCGTCGAGCGAGGGCAGCGGACCGCCGTCGAAGGCGTCGAGGTCCCACGAGGTCGTGAAGGTCTCGGGCAACGCGACCAGGCGCGCGCCCTTCGCGGCCGCCTCGCGGACCCGGTCCGCGGCCGTCGCCACGTTGGCGGTCACGTCGCCGGGCACCGCCGTCTCCTGGACTACTGCTATCTGAAGCACACCTGTGGCCCTCCGTTGTCGGGGTAGTCCGAAATGGCCACCTCAGTAGTCGCGGGACATCACGTTCGCGAGCGGCTCGCCGGCGGCGAACCGCTCGAGCTGCTCGCGTACGACCCGGTAGGCGCGGGGCCACATCGCGCTCGACGCCCCGCCGACATGCGGGGTGATGAGCAGGTTGGGCGAGCTCCACAGCGGGCTCTCGGCCGGGAGCGGCTCGGTCTCGGCGACGTCGATCGCCGCATGGATCCGCTTCGTGGCGAGCTCGGCGACCAGGTCGTCGGTGACGACGACGCCACCGCGGGCGACGTTGACCAGCAGCGCGCCGTCCTTCATCCGTCCCAAGAGCTTCCGGTCGACCAGGCCGCGGGTCTCGTCGGTGAGCGGCGTGGCCAGCACGATCACGTCGGCGTCGGGCACGAGCGTGTCGAGCTCGTCGAAGCCGTGCACACCCTCCCGCGCGGTCCGCGCGACCCCGACCACCTCGGTCTCGAAGGGAAGCAGCCGCGCCTCGATGGCCCGGCCGATCGCTCCGTACCCGACGATCAGGACCCTCTTGTCGGCCAGCGACGGGAACCAGCCGGGCCGCCAGGCGTGCTCGTCCTGATGGCGTACGTGTCCGGGGATGCCCCGCAGCGACGACAGGACCAGCGTGACGGCGAGCTCGGCGGTCGAGGTGTCGTGGATGCCGCGGCCGTTGCAGAGGGTCACCCCTTCAGGGATGTGGCCGCGGGCGGCGTCGACCCCAGCGGTGAGCAGCTGCACCACCTGGAGCGAGGTCATCTGGCTGACGACGTCGAAGATGCGCGAGCCGAGCATGTAGGGCGGCAGGTAGAAGGCCACCTCACCCACCGAGTCCGGCACCTTCACCGCGCCGCCGGTGAAGCGAGTGTGGTCGAAGAGCTCGAAGCGGAGACCTGCGGGCACCTCGCCCAGCTCGGACGGGTCGAAGGGCAGCCAGACGAGGGGATCGCTCACGGGCCAGATCATAGGCGCCGGCAGAGCCGTTCGTGCCAGGCCAGCGCGGTGAGGTCGGTCAGCGAGGCGACCTGGTCGATCACGACACGGAGCCGGGCGGAGTCGTCGGCCGCCGCGTGCCAGTCGTCGGCGAACTGCCGGTCGAGATCGTCCGGCCCGGTGGAGACGAGGTGCTCGAGAAGCTCGCCGAGCAGGCTGCGCTGGCGATCCATCTTCACCGCCCGCTCGTCGGTTCGCATCACGTAGTGCGCCGCGATCCCCTTCAGCAGCGCGATCTCCAGGCGGGTCTGCTCCGGCACCACCAGCTCGGCGCCGTAGCGGACGTAGGGGCCGCCGCCGGCGGCGTACGTCGCCTCCCGCACCGCCCCGCAGAACCTGCCGATGACGTCGGAGGTCAGGTTCTTGAGCATGGCCCGGGACCGACGAGAGGCGTCGTACGCAGCGCCCTCGGGGACCCAGCAGCCGGCGGCGCTCAGGTCAGCGATGGTCGAGACCGCGAGAGCGCGGTCGAAGCCCGGGACGTACCAGTCGGACACGGTCGCGGCGACGCCGTCGAGGTCGAGGCGGGCGAGGTCGATCTTTCCGGCGACGATGCCGTCCTCGACGTCGTGGACGGAGTAGGCGACGTCGTCGGAGAGGTCCATGATCTGCGCCTCGACGCACTGCCGCTGCCCGGCGTCCGCGGCGCGCAGCCAGGTGAAGACGGGCAGGTCGTCCTCGTAGACCCCGAACTTCGCGCCCTTCCGCTCGCCGAAGCCCCACGGATACTTCGTGCAGGCATCCAGCGTCGCCCGGGTCAGGTTGAGCCCGACCGAGCGCCCGTCGGCGTCGAAGGTCTTCGCCTCGAGCCGGGTCAGGATCCGCAGCGTCTGGGCGTTGCCCTCAAACCCACCGATGCCCTTCGCCTGCTCGGCGAGCACGTTCTCACCGTTGTGCCCGAACGGCGGGTGCCCGAGGTCGTGCGCGAGGGCCGCGGTCTCGGCGATGTCGGGCTGTGGGGAGTCCGGCCCGTTCAGGGCACGGGACAGGTCCCGCGCGACCTGGGCGACCTCGAGCGAGTGGGTCAGCCGGTTGCGTACGAAGTCGTCGGCCTGCGGCCCCACGACCTGGGTCTTGGCCGCCAGCCGTCGAGTCGAGGCGGCATGCACCACGCGGGCCCGGTCGCGCTCGAACTGCGTACGCTCCGGCGCGGCCACGCGCTTGGGCGGCTCGGCGACGATCCGCTCGCGGTCGGCGGCCCCATATAGCTCCACAGTCCGAGAGGCTATCGCTGCCCGAACTCAGGGCAGAAGCCCGGCGTAGTCCGCCGGGTCGAAACCGGAATCGTCGAGCACGTCGCTGAGCGAGATGCCTTCGAGCTCGGCCAGGACGGCCTTGGCGACGCGCCGGTCGAGGTCGGTCAGCACCCCCTGGATGCTGGCCCCGACAGGGCAGGCGGGATTGGGCCCGTGGATGCCGAGGACCGGGTCATCCCCCTGCAGCACCTGCCACACCTGGGCGAGGTTGACCGTCCCGGGCTCCGCGTCCAGCTCCCATCCCCCGTGAGCACCGGGACGCGATCGGACCAGACCCGCCGTGCGGAGCGGCCCGAGGACCTTGCGTACATGGACGGGGTTGACGTCGGTGCTTCCCGCCAGCTCGTCGGAGCTGACCGGGGTCGTGCGGCCCACAGCAGCGCTCGCGGCGAGGTAGGTCAGGACATGCACGGCCACCGCGAAACGGGTGTTCGTCGGTGTGGCCATGCCCCTATCTTGCCTTATTGCCATCGCTATGACTACATTTATGGAACCGTCATCGCTGTGACTACAGATAGGAACTCTCCATGAGCATCGCCATCACCGGCGCCTCCGGCCAGCTCGGTCGCCTCGTCGCCGACCAGCTCCTCACCACCGTCGACCCCGCCGAGGTCGTGCTCCTCACCCGCGACCCGGCCAAGCTCTCCGACTACGCCGAGCGTGGCGCCGACGTCCGAGCCGCCGACTTCGGCAAGCCCGAGGAGCTCGTCGACGCCTTCTCCGGCGTCGAGCGCGTGCTGCTCATCTCGACCGACGTCGTCGGAGCCCGGGTCGAGGGCCATCGCGCCGCCATCGACGCCGCGGTCAAGGCGGGCGTACGCCACATCGCCTACACCTCGGTGCCCGAGCCGACCGCCGACAACCCCGCCGGCGTCGTCCCCGACCATTCCGCGACCGAGGACGCGCTGCGCGAGAGCGGCCTGGCCTGGACCATGCTGCGCAACAACCTCTACGCCGACATGCAGGTCGACGCCGTGGCCCAGGCCGCCGCGACCGGGCAGCTCGTCACCAACATCGGCGACGGCGGCGCGGCCTACGTCACCCGCGCCGACTGCGCGGCCGTCGCCGCCGGGGTCCTGACGAGCGAGGGACATGAGGGCAAGGCGTACGACGTGACCGGCTCGCACGCCTACACCGCGGCCGATCTGGCCGAGCTCGCCACGCAGAGGTCCGGCAAGCCGGTCGAGGTCGTCCAGGTCGACGACGAGGCCTACACCGCCGGCCTGGTCTCCGCCGGGCTCCCGGACTTCATCGCCCCGCTGCTGACCTCGTTCGGCACCGCGACCCGCCTCGGCAAGCTCGCCACCGTCACCGACGTCGTCGAGCAGGTCGGTGGCCGCAAGCCCACCCCGCTGAGCGCCCTGGTCTGAACGCTCAGCCCCGCCGAGTCGGCGCGTTCTGACGAAGAATCACGCCGAGTCGGCTCGTTAGAACGAGCCGACTCGGCGGTGATTTCGGTCAGGACGCGCC
>NZ_JBHWLY010000063.1:0-12662 GCF_042730435.1 Nocardioides sp. NPDC059952
TCGCAGTCACCGGGTGACTGCGAACTTCGACCTAGTCGCTACTCCGGCTTGATGCCCAGCCGGTCGAGCTCCTCGTCGATGATCGCGGTGTCCAGCTTCTGGAAGACCGGGGTGGGCTTGGCGACCGGGGTGCCGACGACGATCGGGTGACGCTCCCACGAAGGCGCGCCGGCGTAGTCGCCGGTGATGATCGGGTAGGGCTTGCCGGTGTCGAGGTCCTCGGCCTCCTCGATGCGGGGCATCGGGGCCACCTCGCCCTTGCCCCCGAGGGCCTTGTCGATCTCGTTGGCGGAGAACGGCAGGAACGGGGAGAGGATCAGGTTGAGGTCGGCGACGCACTGGGCCATCACGTGCAGCACGGTGCCGAGACGCTCGCGGTCCTCAGGGGCCTTGGCGAGCTTCCACGGCTCGAGGTCGGTGACGTACTTGTTGACCTCGCCGACCGCGCGCATCGCCTCACCGATCGCCTGCTTCTGCCGGTGACGGCCGATCAGGTCACCCACCGTGCCGAACGCGGCGCCGACGGTGTCCAGGATCGCCTGGTCCGCCTCGGTCAGCGTCCCGGCGGCGGGCAGCTCGCCGAAGTTCTTCGCGATCAGGGTGGCGGTGCGGTTGACCAGGTTGCCCCAGCCGGCGACCAGCTCGTCGTTCGTACGCCGCACGAACTCGGCCCACGTGAAGTCGGAGTCGTTCGACTCGGGGCCGGCGGCGGCCACGAAGTAGCGGAACGCGTCGGGCTGGTAGCGCGAGAGCAGGTCGCGTACGTAGATCACGATCTTCTTCGACGAGGAGAACTTCTTGCCCTCCATCGTCAGGTACTCGCTGGAGACGACCTCGGTCGGCAGGTTGAGCGTGCCGTACTCCCCGGGCTCGCCGCCCTTCGAGCCGCCACCGTTGTAGGCGATCAGCTCGGCCGGCCAGATCTGGGAGTGGAAGACGATGTTGTCCTTGCCCATGAAGTAGTAGGACAGCGCGTCCGGGTCGTTCCACCAGTCGCGCCAGGCCTCGGGCGAGCCGGAGCGCCGGGCCCACTCGATCGAGGCGGACAGGTAGCCGATGACCGCGTCGAACCAGACGTACATTCGCTTGGTCGGGTTCTCGCGCCAGCCGTCGAGGGGCACCTTGATGCCCCAGTCGATGTCGCGCGTCATCGCGCGCGGGCGGATCTCCTTGAGGATGTTCTGGCTGAACCGGATGACATTGGGACGCCACAGGCCGGTCTGCTCGCGGTCGTCGAGGAAGGCGTGCAGCGCGTCGGCCAGGGCGGGCAGGTCGAGGAAGAAGTGCTGGGTCTCGACGAACTCCGGGGTCTCGCCGTTGATCTTGGAGACGGGGTTGATCAGCTGGTCCGGGTCGAGCTGGTTGCCGCAGTTGTCGCACTGGTCGCCGCGGGCCCCGTCGGCGCCGCAGATCGGGCAGGTGCCCTCGATGTAGCGGTCCGGCAGCGTCCGCCCGGTCGACGGCGAGATCGCGCCCTTGGAGGTCTGCTCGACGAAGTAGCCGTTGTTGTAGACCCCGAGGAAGAGCTCCTGCACCACCGCGTGGTGGTTGGCCGAGGTGGTGCGGGTGTAGAGGTCGTACGTCAGGCCGAGCGAGGTCAGGTCCTCGACGATGATCCGGTGGTTCTTGTCGACGAGCTCCTGGGGAGTCACGCCGGCCTCGTCGGCGGCGATCAGGATCGGGGTGCCGTGCTCGTCGGAGCCGGAGACCATGAGCACGTCGTGGCCCGCCATCCGCATGTACCGACTGAAGACGTCGGAGGGCACGCCGAAACCGGCGACATGGCCGATGTGGCGCGGGCCGTTTGCGTACGGCCAGGCGACTGCGGACAGAACGTTGCTCATGGGCAGCATCCTAGTGAGCGGGAGCCACAGGTTTGATTCGACGGGCCAGCAGCGGCCGACGCCTCAGTTGAACATCTGGTCGCGCTGGTAGGCGTACTTCCGGATCCACGGCAGCCACTTGGCGAGCTGGGCGCCGGGGCAGGAGGTCTCGTTGGTGTGGAAGTGGCCGTCGATGACCCAGACCCGGACCCTGCGGCCGGCCGGGAACCGGTCGCTGCCCTGCGAGATCGTCTCGAGCGTGCCGCGCGCGTCGCGGCCGGCCATGTCGAGCTTCCACGCCGCCATCCGCTCGGTCTTGATGAGAGCGTCGTCGGAGGGACGTACCTTCTCGAAGTTGCCGATCAGGGCGATGCCCATCGACTGGTGGTTGAAGCCACGCGTGTGCGCACCCTTGACGAGCCGGTCGATGCCACCGGAGCGACCCTCCCAGGCGCGGCCGTACTTGTCGATGAGGAAGTTGTAGGCGATGTCGAACCACCCCAGTGACCTGGTGTGATAGCTGTAGATGCCGCGGATGATCCCCGGCACGTCGCCCTTGGAGTAGTTGTTGCTCGTCGCGGTGTGGTGGATGTGGACCTGCTTGAGCGAGCTGTTGTACTCCGGGCGGCCGTTGCGCCAGGAGTTGTTGGCACCCCACTGCTTCCGGGTGAAGATCACCGGCTTCGGCGCCCACCGCGGCTTCGACCGCGCGACCCTGCCGTTGACGCCGTTCCCGTCGCCGGCGCTGCCGTAACCGATGTCGTCGGCGTCCCGCTTCGGAGCCTTGACGTCCTCCTGCGGCCCGGTGTTGATCAAGGTCAGCTTCAGGTCCTTGGGCTGCGCTCCCTCGACCCGCACCTGTACGCCGCTGGCCCGGCCGGTCCACACCGGCTGGGTGCCTCGGCGCTCGACCTTGCCGCGGGCGGCGACGGCCTCCTCGGCGCCGTCAGGCAGGTCCTCCTGCAGCGGCAGCTCCTGCCACTCGCGCCACTGGTCCGACTTGCTCACCCGGACCTCGACCTGGGGAGTCTCCGACCCGCTCCAGGAGACCCCGACCATCGAGAAGGTCGTCGTGTTCAGCTTCTCCGTCGAGGCCGCTGCGGCGGACCGCTCGGTCAGCCGCGGGGGGAGCTTCACGTCACGGGTGGCGATGCCGTCCTCGAGACGAGGCAGCTTGATCAGCTGACCGTCCTGGTCACCCTGGGCGGCCGCCGGATCGATCGCCGAACCGAGGGCAGGCACGAGCATCGACGCGCCGAGAACGACAGCGGTCAGGGTCACGGTGACGACGCGGGGGAAGCTGGCCATACCCTTGATTTTGGAGAATCAACGCCCCGACATGCCGCAAACGCATGTGTTCGGTGTGTCGTCTGGGACCTCTGTGACTAATGCGACCCGGCCGGAACGAACGGCACCGGCCGGCCGGCGTACGCAGCCAAGTGGTCGTAGGCACCCGAACCGTCCGGCGCCGAGAGCGCGTTGGCGAACGCCCGCCCCTTGCGCTCCGGCCCGAGGATGCGGTCCATCGCGACGACCGCCCGCTGGGCGACCGCCTCGTCGAGACCGTCCATCGAACGCCCCAGGGAAGCGCACAGGTCCCAGGTGTGGACCGCGATCTCGGTCGACTGCCAGTCGGGGTCGATCATCACCATGTCGTCGGGTCCGACCTCGCGCCACAGGTTGATCAGTGCGTTGCCGCGCGTACGCAGCTCCTCACCGAGGTTGACCGCGTAGTCCTCGCGCCCGTCCCATCCCGGCGGCGAGCCCTGGAGCATCGTCACGAAGACCCGGGGCTGGGCGATCATGTGGTTGGCCAGCTTGCGCAGGTCCCACTCGGGACACGGCGTCGGCCGGGTCAGATCCTCCGCCGTGACGGTGTCGAGAAGCTCTGCTGCCTGCGTCAGTGCGCGCTGGAGCGCGAACACTCCCATCTGGTCAACCACACGACCATGGTGTCAGGCGAGCGTGCGTCCCGCGAAAGCAGCCAGCCGCTCATACGCCCCGGCACCCTCGGGGGCCGTCACCTCGGCGTCGAACGCACCCGTGCGCATCTCCGGCTTCAGCGTCGCCTTCATGAAGGCCAGCCCGACCTCGGCCACCTCCGGGTCGAGCTCGGAGGTCGGGACGTCGAGCGCCTGCGCAAGGTCCCAGGAGTGGGTGGCGTACTCGGCGACGAGCAGGCCGACCGGCACCACCGCGCCGCCCTCCCAGCCGTCGGTGCCCGGGCCCTGGTCCCACGCGTGCAGCACGTCGTCGGCACCGACCTTGAACGCCGGCCCCCAGCTCTCCCGCACGTGCGGCGCGGGCGCACCCCAGTCGGGTTCACCGCCACGAAGCATCGTGACGAAGTTGGTGCCGTCGGCGATCACGTGGTCGGCCAGGGCGCCGACATCCCACTGCCGGCACGGCGTCGGCCGCGAGACGGTCTCGGCGTGCACCCTGTCGAGCAGGTCGCCGGTCTGGTCCAACGCTCTGGAGAGGATTCCCGCCTCGTCAGTTGTCGCCATGCAGCCAACGTACGTCTTCGCGTGCAGACCCGTCACTGCCAAATGCTCGACTACTGCATGTTCTCGAAGTCGATCTGCTGGCGGGGCTTCGGTGCGACGATCTCCGTAGGATCGTCGAAGGCGCTGAAGGTCACGTCGGCCGCTTCCTTGCCGGTGTTGGCCACCTTGACGACGTAGTGGGGCTCCTCGGCCTGAACGTAGATCGTGCCCTGCTCGCTGCTGCGGTCCTCGAGCTTGATCACGGGCTGCCCGTCGACCTGGTCCTTAGACTTCTTGATCGTCAGGCCCTCGATGGTGCTGGGGACCAGGAGCTCGAGGAACTCGTCGGAGAGCTCGTCCCAGTCGCACAGTTCGGTGAGGTCGCCGAGGTCGTCGCCACCGACGACCCACTTCTTGCCCACCATCTCGAGGATGGCGTCGGCGTCGCCACCGGCATTGGCCTCCCAGAACGCCCGGTCGGCCTTGAACCACGCCTTGCCGCCGACGACGAGCAGGGTCATCTCCCCGTCGGGCGTGCCGATGGTGCCGGTGCAGTCGCCCGCCGTGGAGACGGTCATGTCGATCTTCATCTCATCGCCGTTGTCGAGGCCGGCCCCCGAGATGTGGACCGACTTCAGCGAGCTCATCGACGCCTTCGCATCGGCGAGGATCTTCTTCGGAGACTCGTCGGCGTACGACTTCTCCTCACCCGAGGATGCACTGCCGCCACAGGCGGCCGAGCCGGCCGCGATGGCGGCCAGCGACAGGGTCAGCGCCAGCGGACGGCGCAATACGGTCAGGGTCATACGCGATGGTCCCACCGGCCGGACCCACCGGCGACCTCAAATCGGGCGCCCTCGTTTCCTGCCTCAGCTGAAGTCGAGGTCGTGGACCCGGGCGCGCTTGAGCTCGTAGACGTAGGGGTAGGCGGTGATCAGCTGGAACCCGTCCCAGAGCTTCCCGGCCTCCTCGCCCTTGGGCGCCTTGGAGATGACCGGACCGAAGAAGGCCGAGCCGTTCATCGCGATCGTCGGGGTGCCGACGTCGTTGCCGACCTGGTCCATGCCCTCGTGGTGGGACTTGGCGATGGCCTCGTCGAACCCGGAGTCGTCCATCGCGTCGGCCAGCTCGACGGGCAGCCCGACCGAAGCCAGCGCCTCCTCGATCAGGACCCGGTCGAAGTCACGACCCTCGACGTGGCGGCGGGTGCCGAGCGCCGTGTAGAGCTCGGCGAGCTTCTCCTGGCCGTACTCGTCCTGCACCGCCATGCAGACCCGCACCGGGCCCCACGCGGTCGCGAGCATCTTCCGATAGTCCTCCGGGATGTCCTTGTCCTGGTTGAGGTACGCCAGGCTCATGATGTGCCACGTCACCTCCACGTCGCGCACCTTCTCCACCTCGAGGATCCAGCGCGAGGTGATCCAGGCGAACGGGCAGGCGGGGTCGAACCAGAAGTCGGCGGAAGTCTTCTCGGAAGCGGGGGTGGTCTGGGTCATGCTCACATTCAACCGCGGCTCCCGACGATCTGTTCCACACCGAACTCAGAACAGTTCGTACGTCACCCGAGCCCTGGTCGCCCGAGCCTGATCAATCGACGGCGCCACCCCAGTTCGCCAGCGCCTCGGCGATGTCCTCGTAGGTGTGAACGGTGTCGCCCTCATGGATGCCGACCTTCGACATGGTCACCTGCCGAGCTTCCTGGAACGGTGCATACCCCGTGAGTCCCTCCCTCTACCGCAGCCGCCGCGCGACGGCTCACACGCGCAAGAGCGCGTCCTCCACGCTGACACGGACACCAACCCGGACGATCAACTGGCCGCCAAGCTCTGGCGATTCTGACCAGATCCAGAATTCAACCCGGCCAGCCGCCTCTTCTCGAACGGAGATCTTCGACAGAAGTTCTCGCTCGAGTGACAGCCGCGTCTCTTCTCCAGCGATCCACCTGACGCTAGCCGACCCAGCTATCTCGTCCCAGGTCAGTGTCACGGTGTCCCCGTCGTTCGCCCACGCCGTCACCGCGACGACACCCGGCGACTCCAACGAGACGACCTCGACGGGAAGTCCGCCCAAGTCAGCAATCTGCGGAACCTCGGTCATTCGCACCATCCCATCACCGGTACCTACTTACGCCGCCAAGCGGGATCACCGTCGTCAACCGCAGACCAGCATCGGTCTCCTGCCATGTGGACTCAAACTTGATCATCCCTCCCGGACCCGAGAACAGCGACTCCTTGATCTGGTACGAACCGTACTGATCATTGTATGTGTCCAAGACGTTGTCGCTGTTCGCAGCGACATCATCGAAGTGCTGTCCGAGCAGCTTCCTCCCCGCAGCGTTGTCCCTGACTCCGACCCTCGAAAGCAACTGCGCATTCTGAGCAGACCGCGCCGCGTTGTGACGGTTCGAGGTCACCCGACCAAACAAGTAGTCGTACTTACTCGGATCGATAATCGCCTTCGCTCCGCCGTTTGCAGCGTCGCCGATGCGCTCCAGCGCCTTCGGTGTTTTGAAGATGTCGCCGCCGGGGATGAAGCCTGCCCCTGCAGCGGCCATTTGCCAGGAGAGGAGTCCGTCCTCTTCGTAGGTCCGCGTCGCGTCGTAGGTGTCGCAGCCAACGCCGAGTAGCGGGACCCAGCTGCAGGCTGCGAGAGCGACCTCCTTGGCGGCCTCGGCGTCAGCGGCATCGTTGGCTTCGTCCTCAGCGGCCATCCGGTCTTCGGCCGCGTCCTGCTTGGCCTGGTAGCCCTCGCAGTTCTTGATGCACTGTGGCGTGTACGACGGCCCGATACCGCCCACGTCGTAGTTATGGCCGTCGATCTCGATCCCACTGATTGGATTCCCCGCGGTATAGGCGTAGCGGTTACCGGTGAATGGATCCATCCCGAGACCCATGTCGGCGAGGGCGCCGTTGTACATGTCGCGGGTGGTGAAGGTGTTCAAGCCAGGGTTGTAGTCACGGAACCCCATGTCGTAGGTACCGGATCCGGCGTCCCAGCGCTTGCCGTTGAACCGGTAGGCGTTGAACGACTCATCCGCCGGACCCTCAGGGTTACCAGCTTCAGGCTTGTCGATGCCGGTGAACTCGGCCTCGTCGTTCTCGCCGTAGGCGGTGTAGCCGTAGGTCGCGACGGTCTTGCCTGCGTCATCGGTGATGGTTTCGACGTCGGTGTGGGCGTTGTAACCGTAATAGCCCGTCTCTTCCGCTTCGACACCGGCCTCAGCATCAGCCTGGTGCGAGACCTGGGAGAGGCGCTGGCCCCACGGGGAGTACTGATAGGACTTGGTCAGCTCACCGGCAACCTCCTCACCCAAGACCTCCTGGGACAGCCCGAGGTAGGTGTAGTCAGTCTTTTTCCCGTCCGCGCCGGATGTGGTCTTGGATGCGGTTCGGTCCAGCGGGTCGTAGGTGTATGTCGTCGCTTCGAGGACACCAGCGGCGTTGGTCTGTTCGGCAACCTTGATGTGGTCGAATCCGTCATAGGTGGTCCGGGAGATCGTCTTCCCGCCGCCCACGACACTGGTCTGTCGACCGAAGGGGTCGTAGCGGTAGGACGCCGTCTGACCATCCACGGTCGAGGACAGCAGCCGGTTACGGTCGTAGTTGAACGACGTCGACGTGCCACCTACGGACTGTTGGATCACGTTCGCGTTCGCGTCGTGCACATAGGTTTCGGTCGACGCGTTGTGGCCGGCCTTGGTCTTCTCCTTCAGCCGGTCGACCGGGTCATAGACATACGTCGTGGTCGAATCCAGAGTTGCCGAGGAGTCGTCGGCGTTCCGCTTGGAGGCCACGTCCTCAAGCTGATTGCCATTCGCGTCATACGTGTAGGCGTGGGAGGCGACCAGAGCACCCGCGGAGGTCTCCTCGCGCATCGACTTCAGGGCACCGTCGGCCTGGAAGGCGTTGGTTGTGACGTTGCCGTTGCCCTTGGTGATCGTCTTCTCACGACCCAGGACGTCGTATGCGTAGTTGGTGACCTTGGCGGCCTTGGTGTCGTTCAGGTCGTCGACGGTGACCTTAGTCAGGAGGTTCCGCGGGTCGTTGTAGACGTAGTCCGAGGCCTGGTCGGGGTGCGCGACCGTGAGCGGCTTGCCCAGGTTGTTGTACGTGTACGAAGTGGTCGCGGCCGGGGACCCGGCGAGGTCCTCACGGACCGACTTGATCTGGTTCAGCCCGTCATAGGCCATCACATACGCATCAGCGTCCTTCGCCGTGCCACGCGAGGTGTCGCTGATGTCGGTCAGGTTGCCGTTGAGGTCATAGCCGTACGCGAACGCCTTGTCCTCAGCATCGGTGTCGGCCGCGTTGTCACGAACCAGACGAACCGAGTCAGCGACGACCACGCCGGTGCCCGTCGGCGCGAGGGCGACGGTGACCTTCTCACCCTTGGTGAGCGTGACCCTGCCCAGCGTGTTCCAAGCCGCGGCGCCGGTGGTCTGGTTGGCCGTGAAGTTCACGTCCGTGCCGACGGCGTCGCCGTGGTTTAAGGTGAACTTGGCGTCCGTCGCTGCGCCCGAAACCTGCGGCCACGCGGCCGCGAGCGTGTAGGCGCCGTCCGCGGGGACATCGAGCGTCCAGGTGAACTTGTCCGTCGATCCCGTGGCTGCCGCATGGGTGCGGTGGCTGGTGCCCTGCTCGCCGGTCGCAGAGGTCTTGGTCCAGGTGCCGGTAGCGGCGAACAGGCCGTTCGTGTCGTCGTCAGTCACCACCGAGTGGGAACCGACCGGGACACCATCGTCCGACTTCGCCTTGAGCTTCCCGTCGGGGTAGTAGGCCCACGTCATCGTCCGCGATGCAGAACCGTCCGCCGAGGTCAGCGTGCGAGCGGTCTGCGCGCCGAGGTCGTCGTACTCGTAGCGGGTCTTGATCCCCCAGGCATCGGTCGAGGCCTTGATCCAACCGTTGGCGTAGTAGTCGACCGTCGACTCGTTGCGGACCGTCTGGCCGTCCGAAGGCGGCAGGCTGGTCTTGACGGCCCGCCCGGCGGCGTCATAGGTCGTCTCGGTGAACACGTTCGGGTCGTTGTAACGCGCGTCGGCGGGGTCGTAGGGCTGGTAGGAGCGAACCGGACGGTTGAGCTCGTCATAGGTCGTGCGGGCGACGAAGTCGTCCGCGTTCGCGGTCTGCGCACCACGCGGGGTGGTGACCCGGGTGGTGTTGCCGACCTCGTCGTACTCATACCGCGTGGTGCGGTAGACCGTGCTGTCCCCGGTCCCGGTCCAGGGCGTCTTGGTCTCGATCTGGGCACCGCGCTCGTCATAGGACGTGTAGGCGGTGTGACCTGCGGCGTTGGTCGTCGAGAGGGTCAGCCCATCGGCGTCGTACGCGGTGCTGGTGGTGTTCCCCTCAGCGTCCTTGACCGTCAGCGGCTGTTGGTTGAGGTCGTAGGTCGTCTTCGACGTGTAATCGGTCGTATCCGTCGACTTGGTCTTGGACGGGTCGCGGACCTCGACGACGTTGCCGACGGTGTCGTAGTCGTACTCGATCCGATCGGCGTTGGCGTTCTCGACAGCCGTCTGCTGGTAGATGGCGTCGTAGAAGCAACTCGTGAATAGCGATCAAAGACAGCCGTACGCTGCAGCAACCTGGAAACATCAGCCAGCATCGATCGCTTCCAGCGGCCGGTAATGCCTGGCCCGGCACGGTCAACGGACCCGATTTTACCCAACATGAACCGACCCGCGCCATACTCAAGCCATGCTATGGCCAGATTTGGTTATGACACTAACGACCTCTACCCCGAACAACTAGGCCTGAATGTAGCGCAGGGGAATTTCCCAATCAAAAACTTCCGCATGACCAGAGTCCAAATATCCCGGAATTGATTCAGAGATCAGCCCTGCGATGAACTCGGAAATCGACAGTTGATACGTATTCCAGACATCACCAAGCCGATGGTAGACATAAATTGGCCCGCCCGGATCGTCCAGATCCCAACAATACATATTGGCATCCGATGAAACCGCCCAACATATCAGACGGGGATGGGTCGATGGAGGGGAGCTGAACTTTTCACGATCCTCGTCTTCCCAGTCGGATTGAGCATTCTGTGTTTCAAAGGCCATGCCATAATCCGCATCTGTAGCAAGGTCGCGGACCGGAGAAAGAATCGACATATAGTCTCCGAATTCACCCGCCCCATACCAAGACATGAACTGGATGTATCCTGAAGGAATCGGAGCATTCCACGCACGCGACAACCCGTCCCAATCTTCCTGAGACTCCGTAGGCTTGTCCCTAATTAAGACCTGGGACAACAGTTCTTCCATCTCTCCACCTCGAACTCGATAAGTCATTGACGCGAGAAGTACACCCGACCAAACTCATTACCTCGCGTCGCTCCGAAGCCCACAGGCTACATTAGCGGCACAGGCCCACCAAGAGAATCGACCTGCTCGCCGAGATTCGCCCCGTTGAAGAGTGTGTTAGGCACCTGGGCTCCCCAGAAGAGCGGCTGAACAGTCCCATCGCTTCTCTAGGCAGTGGCCGACATTGTGAACGCGTACGGCACTGTCCGGTCACCCTTATAGGATGGGGTTACCGTATAAAGTACGTCCGCCCCAGTCTTAAGCTCATTTTGGACCGTCGTCTCGTGCTTTCGCATGCCGAAGGAGAGTCAAGCCTCCGTCGACCTCCGCATCGGCACGCGTCAATTGTGAAGAGACCATTTACTCGAAGCGTACAGTGAATCGACGATCTGCTGGCCGCGCAAGATCCATCTCTTCCACCTCCAGAAGGAGGGACCTTATTCGCCCATAGGCTTCTTCACCGATTGCACGTCGACTTTGCTCAGAGTGACGCCAAACCAGATCGACCGGGCGCTCAACGTCAGTCGTTAGTCGATCCCACAGCGCTGACATATTTCGACCATAGTACGGCCCGAAGTCTAGCGCCTCAGCCAGGCCGCGATGCAGCTTATCTACATCGACAATCTGATCACCTTCGACCACAACTTCCATCTCACTACTTCCAATTTGGCAACTGATAAAAGGACGCATAATGGTAATTCGCGACGTACGCGAGCCCGCCCCTAGAGCATAAAGGCGGGTTCCAGACTGCTTTGAACGCTTCATCGCGTCTGTCAGAACAATGTCCGCCTCATGCCATGTTCTTCCATCGACATCCGGCAGCAGATCGTCCCCGTTGCGGAATATGTCACCGCCGATCTGGCCGCCAGGAACAAAATTCCCGAGAGCCTTTCCTTCTTCCCAACCCGCCACCCTAGCTTGGCCCTTGGTCACGCGGTTCGCAGGAAGTCCTCCAGTTTCCCGCAGACTCCGGATCAGCGGGTTTGCCTTCTCCGCACGGCCGGCGAGAAGCGGATCCAGAAGTTCCGGCAGATCTTCGCCACCACGGATGAGGTGCTCAACCTCGAGCAGGCCGCCTGATCCCGGCGGCGGCCGGAGCGATTTTGTTTCGAACTCGTTACCGCTACTCCCGGGTAAACGCTTACATACCCCACTAGGCTTCCGCGGTCCGATCGCTCGGATCGGATCCATCCCCCACGAAGGAGAGAGGTCTCGTGAGACTCTCGATCGACCGAAGAACAGGCTTGGTCGGCGGTGTTGTCGCCGTCGTTGCGACCGCCGCCGCAATGTTCTCGCTGCTGCCCTCGAACGCGGACGCCGCGACGACAGTCGTCCTCGACGGCGTCTCGGTCGCCGTCCCCTACGGCGGCACGCAGGTCGTCACCGTCAACCGCTCGTCCGGGACGTACGCCAACGTCCGGTTCTGGGTGAAGGCGGACGGGAAGTGGACCCAGAAGTTCATGACCACCAAGGGGCGCATCGGCTCCGGCGGGCTCGTGGCGCGCGACCAGCGCAAGCAGGGCACCAGCACCACCCCGATGGGCACCTTCAGCCTGATGTCCACCTTCGGCACCCACGCCAAGGCGAGCACCCAGAAGTTGGCCCACACCAAGATCACCAGCGAGTCCTACTGGGTCCAGGACAACAACTCGGCCTACTACAACCGCTACCGCCTCAAGTCCCAGGGCGGCTTCCGCTACTCGCTGCCCGCCAGCGACGTGAACAGCTCCGAGCGGCTGGCGGCCTACCCGACGCAGTACGAGTACGCGGTGGTCGTCAAGTACAACTACGACAACCCCGTCCGCTACCGCGGCGCCGGGATCTTCCTGCACGTCAACGGCTCCGGCGCGACCGGCGGCTGCGTCAGCGTCCCGCGCTGGATGATGAAGGAGTACTTCAGCCTTCTCGACCCCACCAAGAAGCCCGTCATCGCCATCGGCGCCTGACGCGCGCAGCACAGCAGTGTGGGGCGGGGGGCTCAATGGCGCCCGCCCCCACCCCGTGGGGGTCGGGTGTGAACAGAAGGTGGTGGAAGAACACCCC